>NZ_JBHXKA010000048.1:0-57706 GCF_042722885.1 Streptomyces sp. NPDC058401 | reverse complement strand
GGGCTGGATACACCCAGCCCCTCCGGCGTTTGAGGAGCAGGGGTCCGGGGGCTGGCCCCCGGGAACGGTGCCGCACCCGGTAACGGGTCCGGGGCACAGCCACGGGGAACGGGCGAAGGGCGGGTAGGGGACCCAGCCCCGCAGGGTCGAACCAGCCACGGCCGCCCGCCGGTCCCGCGCCGGGACGGCCGTGGCAACAGCCCCGACTGGGCCACCGACGACGGAGTCCGGAACGCGTCAAGAAGACAACGCCGGGCTCACGCCAGGGCGAGTTCCGCGCGGCGGACCGCGGGGGCCGAGGTGCCTACTATCGCGCCCGCCATGCTCACCGCCGCCCCCGCCAGGAAGACCGGGGTCACCCCCCACAGATCGGCGGCGAAGCCGAAGGCGGGATAGGCCAGCGGGGCCAGGCCGACCGCCGTGAAGGCCATGACGGAGCTGACCCGCCCGAGGTAGGAGGGATCGGTGGCCGTCTGGATGAGGGCGATGGCGAGGCCGCCGCAGATTCCGCAGACGAGCCCCGTCAGTACCGCCAGCCCTACCGCCACCGGCAGGCTCGGCGCCAGCACGAGCCCGCCGATGCCCGCGGAGCCGACGATGAGGGTGAGGTTCTGGATGGCCCCGGCGCGGGGGAACCGCGGGATCAGGGTCAGGACCAGTGCGCTCGACGCCGCGCCCACACCCATCCCGCCGATGATCCAGCCGACCCCGCCCGGCCCCCAGCCGCGCTCTTCGGAGACCAGGATCAGCCCCAGTGTCATCGGCGCGGACGTGCCGAGCTGACTCAGCGCCCCGGACAGTACGAGGGGGCCGATCAGTCCGTGTCGCCGGATGTAGCCGAGCCCCGAGCGGAGCTGTGTCCAGGGGCTCTCCCCCGAGACTGCCACGGGCTCCGAAGGAGCCGGCAACGGGGCGATCCGTACCGCCACCAGCAGTACCAGCGAGACTCCGAACAGCGCCGAAGCGACCGCGAAGGCCGACGCGGGCCCGCCCAGCCCCATCGCCAGCCCCGCCACCGGCGGCCCGGCGGTGTGCCCGACGCGTTCCGCGAGGCTGCGCATCCCCTGGACCCGTACGAGCTGCCCGGGCCCGGCGATCCGCGGCGGCAGCGCGCCGACGGCCGGCATGAACAGCGCGTCGACGATGCCGAAGACCAGCGCGACGAGCACCAGGACCCACAGGCCCGGGGAGCCGAGGGCGAGGACGAGCGCCAGTCCCAGGACGACGCCGCACCGCACGGCGTCGGAGGAGATGACCACCAGGCGGGGCCCGAAGCGGTCGGCGACCACTCCGCCGCCGAGCATGAGCAGCGCCCTCGGTATCGCGCCGACGGCCATGACCAGGCCGACCTGGGCCGGGCCGGCCGTCTGGGCGGCCGCCCAGCCGAGGGCGAGGAAGTAGACCCCGTCCCCGACGAGCGAGGCCCCGTAGGCGGCCAGCCAGCGCAGGACGTTGCCGTCCCGCCACACGTTCCCGTTCACGAACCGGCCCCCCACGGGCGAAGCGAACCCCTCAGCGGACCGGGTGGCCCGCTTCCCTCAGCGCGTCCTTGACCTGCCCGATGCGCAGGTCGCCGAAGTGGAACACCGACGCCGCGAGCACCGCGTCGGCGCCCGCCGCGATCGCCGGCGGGAAGTGCGCGAGCTTGCCCGCGCCGCCCGAGGCGATCACCGGGACCGTGACGTGCTTGCGCACGGCCGCGATCATCTCGGTGTCGTAGCCGTCCTTGGTACCGTCCGCGTCCATCGAGTTCAACAGGATTTCCCCGGCGCCCAGCTCGGCGGCCCGGTGCGCCCACTCGACGGCGTCGATGCCGGCGCTCTGCCGGCCGCCGTGGGTGGTCACCTCGAAGGACCCGGAGGCGGTGCGGCGGGCGTCGACGGACAGGACGAGGACCTGCCGGCCGAACCGTTCCGCGATCTCCTGGATGAGCTCGGGGCGGGCGATGGCGGCGGTGTTGACGCCGACCTTGTCGGCGCCGGCCCGCAGCAGCTTGTCCACGTCGTCCGCGGTGCGGACGCCGCCGCCCACGGTCAGCGGGATGAAGACCTGCTCGGCGGTGCGGCGCACCACGTCGTAGGTGGTCTCCCGGTTCCCGGAGGACGCGGTGATGTCGAGGAAGGTCAGCTCGTCGGCGCCTTCGGCGTCGTAGAGCTTGGCCATCTCGACGGGGTCGCCGGCGTCGCGCAGGTTCTGGAAGTTGACGCCCTTGACCACGCGGCCGTTGTCCACGTCCAGGCAGGGGATCACCCGTACGGCGAGGGTCATGCCGAGCCTCCGGTGACGGGGCCGAAGGCCTCGACCTCCACCTCGACGACCATGCTCGGGTCCACGAACCCGTTGACGATGATCAGCGTGGAGGCGGGGCGGATCTTGTCGAAGAGCTCGCTGTGGGCGCGGCCGACCTCCTCCACGTCACGGGCGTGCGTGAGGTAGAGGCGGGTGCGGACCACGTGCTCGGGGCCGAGCCCGGCCTGCTCCAGCGCGTTGAAGGCCACGGAGAAGGCCTTCTTCGTCTGGTCGTACGGGCCGCCCGCGTCGGCCCCGGTGCAGCCGGAGACCAGGACCAGCCCGTTGGGGAGCTGGACGGCGCGGGAGTAGCCGAGTACGTCCTCGTAGGCGCCGCCGGAGGAGATGCGTCGGACGTCGGAGCTGTTCGCGGAACCGTTGTCGGAACTCATGCGGAGACCACCTTCAGGGCTTCTTCGAGCGTGAACGCCTTGGCGTACAGGGCCTTGCCTACGATGGCGCCCTCGACGCCGGCCCCGACGAGCCCGGCCAGTGCGCGCAGGTCGTCGAGGGAGGAGATGCCGCCGGAGGCGACGACGGGCCGGTCGGTGGCGGCGCAGACGTTCTTCAGCAGCTCCAGGTTGGGGCCGGTGAGGGTGCCGTCCTTGCCGATGTCGGTGACGACGTACCGGGCGCAGCCCTCGGAGTCCAGGCGTGCGAGGGTCTCGTAGAGGTCCCCGCCCTCGCTGGTCCAGCCGCGGCCCTTGAGGGTGGTGCCGCGTACGTCGAGGCCGACGGCGATCTTGTCGCCGTGCTCGGCGATGGCCTTGGCGGCCCACTCGGGGGTCTCCAGGGCGGCGGTGCCGAGGTTGACGCGGGTGCAGCCGGTGGCGAGGGCCGCGGCGAGCGAGGCGTCGTCGCGGATGCCGCCGGACAGTTCGACCTTGATGTCCATGGCGCCGGTGATCTCGGCGACGAGCGCGCGGTTGTCACCGGTGCCGAAGGCGGCGTCCAGGTCGACCAGGTGCAGCCATTCGGCGCCGGCGGACTGCCAGGCCAGGGCGGCCTGGAGCGGGGAGCCGTAGGAGGTCTCGCTGCCGGAGACGCCGTGCACGAGGCGGACGGCCTGGCCGTCGCGGACGTCGACGGCGGGGAGCAGTTCGAGCTTCTTCGACGTCGTCATCACAGGGTCTCGATCCAGTTGGTGAGGAGCTGGGCGCCGGCGTCCCCGGACTTCTCGGGGTGGAACTGGGTGGCCCACAGGGCCCCGTTCTCCACCGCCGCGACGAACCGCTCGCCGTGCGTGGCCCAGGTGACCTTGGGGGCCTTGATCAGCGGGTTGGTGACTTCCAGCGACCAGTCGTGGGCCGCGTAGGAGTGCACGAAGTAGAAGCGGGCGTCCTCGTCCAGGCCGGCGAAGGCCTGGCTGTCGGCCGGCGCGTCCACGGTGTTCCAGCCCATGTGGGGGACGATCGGGGCCTGGAGCGGGCCGACCGTGCCGGGCCACTCGTCGAGGCCCGCGGTCTCCACGCCGTGCTCGATGCCGCGCTCGAAGAGGATCTGCATGCCGACGCAGATGCCCATGACGGGACGGCCGCCGGAGAGCCGGCGGCCGATGATCCAGTCGCCGCGGGCGTCCTTGAGTCCCTGCATGCAGGCGGAGAAGGCACCGACGCCGGGGACGAGGAGTCCGTCGGCGTCCATGGCCTTGTCGTAGTCGCGGGTGATCTCCACGTCCGCGCCGGCGCGCGCGAGGGCGCGCTCGGCGGAGCGGACGTTGCCGAAGCCGTAGTCGAAGACGACGACCTTCTTCGTGGGGCTGACTGCGCTCATTCCCAAATTCCCTGGATCCGCAGGACTCCGGCGACCAGGCACATCACGGAGCCGATGGCGAGCAGGATGACGACCGAGGCGGGCATCTCCTGCTTCTTGAAGGAGTAGACGCCGCCGGCCAGGAACAGGCCGAGGACGATCAGGATCGTGTTGAGCCCGTTCACGCTAGAGGGCGCCCTTCGTGGAGGGCAGGATCCCGGCGGCGCGCGGGTCGAACTCGGCGGCGTAGCGCAGGGCCCGGGCCAGCGCCTTGAACTGGCACTCCACGATGTGGTGGGCGTTGCGGCCGTAGGGCACGTGGATGTGCAGGGCGATCTGGGCCTGCGCGACGAAGGACTCGAAGATGTGCCGGGTCATCGTCGTGTCGTACGAGCCGATCATCGGCGCCATGTTCTCGGGCTCGGTGTGCACGAGGTAGGGGCGGCCGGACAGGTCGACGGTCACCTGGGCGAGGGACTCGTCGAGCGGCACGGTGCAGTTGCCGAAGCGGTAGATGCCGACCTTGTCGCCGAGGGCCTGCTTGAAGGCGGCGCCGAGCGCGAGGGCGCTGTCCTCGATGGTGTGGTGGCTGTCGATGTGCAGGTCGCCCTCGGTCTTGACCGTGAGGTCGAAGAGGCCGTGGCGGCCGAGCTGGTCGAGCATGTGGTCGTAGAAGCCCACGCCCGTCGAGACGTCGACCTTGCCCGTGCCGTCGAGGTTTATCTCGACGAGGACCGAGGTCTCCTTCGTGGTCCGTTCGACCCGTCCGATGCGGCTCATGCGTGCTGCTCCTTCTTCAGTGCGCGAACCGCTTCCAGGAACGCGTCGTTCTCGGCCGGGGTGCCCGCGGTGACCCGCAGCCATCCCGGTACGCCGTTGTCCCGGACCAGGACGCCCTGGTCGAGGATCTTCTGCCAGGCGGTGTGGGAGTTTTCGAACCGGCCGAACTGTACGAAGTTCGAGTCGGAGTCGGTGACCTCGAAGCCGATCCCCCGCAGCTCGGTGACCAGGCGGTCCCGCTCGGCCTTGAGCTGCTCGACGTAGCCGAGCAGGGTGTCGGTGAACTCCAGGGCGGCCAGCGCGGTCGCCTGGGTGACGGCCGACAGGTGGTACGGCAGCCGTACGAGCTGTACGGCGTCGACCACGGCGGGGTGCGCGGCCAGGTAGCCCAGGCGCAGGCCCGCGGCGCCGAAGGCCTTGGACATGGTCCGGGAGACCACCAGGTTCGGGCGGCCCTCGATCAGCGGCAGCAGGGAGTCCCGGTGGCTGAACTCCACGTAGGCCTCGTCGACGACGACCAGCGAGGGCTTGGCCGCCTGCGCGGCCTCGTAGAGGGCCAGGACCGTCTCCGCCCCGACCGCGGTGCCCGTGGGGTTGTTCGGCGAGGTGATGAAAACGACGTCGGGGGCGTGCTCGGCGATGGCCTGCTCGGCGCTCTCCACGTCGATGGTGAAGTCCTCGCTCCGCGGACCGGAGATCCAGTCGGTCCCGGTGCCGCGCGCGATCAGCGCGTGCATCGAGTACGAGGGCTCGAAGCCGATCGCCGTGCGGCCGGGTCCGCCGAAGGTCTGCAGCAGCTGCTGGAGCACCTCGTTGGAGCCGTTGGCGGCCCAGACGTTCTCCAGGGCGACCGGGTGCTTGCCGGTACGGGTGAGATAGGCAGCCAGCTCGGTGCGCAGCTCGACCGCGTCCCGGTCGGGGTACCGGTTGAGGGTGCGGGCGGCCTCGGCGACCCGCTCGGCGATGCGCGCGACGAGCGCCTCGGGGAGCCCGTACGGGTTCTCGTTGGTGTTGAGCTGGACGGGCACGTCCAGCTGCGGGGCGCCGTACGGGGTCTTGCCGCGGAGCTCGTCCCGGATGGGGAGGTCGTCGATGCCGATGACGACCGCGCCGTCAGCGGTGTCAGCAGTGTCAGCGCTGTCAGTGGTGCCGGTCATGCCTGCGGAACCTTCCACCCGAATCGTGCCTTCAGAGCCGCGCCGTGCGCGGGCAGGTCCTCGGCCTCGGCGAGGGTCACCACGTGGTGGGTGACCTCGGCGAGGGCGTCGCGCGTGTAGTCCACGATGTGGATGCCGCGCAGGAAGGACTGCACGGACAGGCCCGAGGAGTGGCAGGCGCAGCCGCCGGTGGGCAGCACGTGGTTGGAGCCGGCGCAGTAGTCGCCGAGCGAGACCGGGGACCACGGGCCGACGAAGATCGCGCCGGCGTTGCGCACGCGGGCGGCCCAGGCGGCCGCGTCGGCGGTCTGGATCTCCAGGTGCTCGGCGCCGTACGCGTCGACCACCTTGAGGCCGTCCTCCAGGCTGTCGACCAGCACGATCGCGGACTGGCGGCCGGCCAGCGCGGGCTTGATCCGGTCCTCGACGTGCTTGGTGGCCGCGACCTGCGGCGCCAGCTCCTTCTCGACGGCGGCGGCGAGCTCCTCGGAGTCCGTCACCAGCACGGCGGCGGCCAGCGGGTCGTGCTCGGCCTGGCTGATCAGGTCGGCGGCGACGTGCACCGGGTCGGCCGTGGAGTCCGCGAGGACCGCGATCTCGGTCGGGCCGGCCTCGGTGTCGATGCCGATCTTGCCGGTGAAGTAGCGCTTGGCGGCGGCGACCCAGATGTTGCCGGGGCCGGTCACCATGTTCGCCGGGGGGCATTCCTCGGTGCCGTACGCGAACATCGCGACGGCCTGGGCGCCGCCCGCGGCGTACACCTCGTCGACGCCGAGCAGGGCGCACGCGGCGAGGATCGTCGGGTGCGGCAGTCCGTCGAAGTCCGCCTGCGGCGGGGACGCGAGCGCGATGGACTCCACGCCCGCCTCCTGGGCCGGGACCACGTTCATGACGACGGAGGAGGGGTACACCGAGCGGCCGCCCGGGGCGTACAGCCCCACGCGCTCCACCGGAACCCACTTCTCGGTCACGGTGCCGCCGGGGACCACCTGGGTGGTGTGCTCGGTGCGGCGCTGGTTGCGGTGCACGATCCGGGCGCGCCGGATCGACTCCTTGAGGGCGGCGCGGACGGCCGGGTCGAGCGCGTCGAGGGCGGCCTTCAGCGCCTCGACGGGGACCCTGACCTGCTCCAGCTCGACCCCGTCGAACTTCCGCGCGTACTCGATCAGCGCCGCCGTCCCACGATGGTGGACGTCCTCGCAGATGGGCCGCACCTTCTCCAGGGCGGCTTCCACGTCGAACTCGGCACGGGGCAGCAGATCGCGCAGGGCGCCACCCTCGGGGAGGGTGTTGCCGCGCAGGTCGATACGAGAGATCACCTGGCAATTCTCTCAGACCGCTTCGCGCCGCCGTTCGTCCGTATCACTGACTGATACAGGCCACGGACGTTTCCCGATGTCACAGCGGCCCTCTAGCGTGACAGGAAGCGCGGCTCGTCCGCGCGTACGAGCGGGAGGGACCGCGCGGTGCCGTCCGCGCGGACGAGCGGAGGGGGGCCGCCATGGCCGAAGCACGCCCGGCCGGGGAACCGGCCGATCTCACCGTCCCCGAACGGCTCATGTGGGACGCGTACCGGACCGGCAGCGTCTGCGATCTCAGTACCCGCACCGCCGAGCGGGACGATCCGCACGCCGACCGGGTCTGGGGCCCCGAGCGCAGCGTCCGTGCGGCCGTGGTGGCCCTGCTGCTGCTCCACGGGCCGGGCCCGGTGCCGGGCCGGGTGGCCTCCCTGAAGCTGCGCGGCGTGCGGATCACCGGCCGCCTCGACCTCTCCGGGGGCACGGTCAGCCCGTACGTGGAGCTCCAGTCCTGCCGCTTCGACGGCGAGGTGCAGCTCTCCGAGACCCGTTTCGGCACGCTGCGCCTGGTGAACTGCGCGATACCCCGGCTGGACGCGGCCCGGCTGCACACGGAGGGCGACCTGCACCTGCCGCGCTGCCGGGTGGCGCGCGGGATCCGGCTGACCGACGCCCAGATCGGCACCGATCTGCTGATCAGCGAGGCGGTGCTGCAGCGCGACGCCAAGGGGCGGGCCCTGGCCGCCGACGGCATGTCCGTCGCGCAGGACTTCCAGGGCGAGCTGCTCCGCACCTACGGGGAACTGAGCCTGCGCGGCGCCAAGGTCGGCGTGTCGATGAGCCTGCGCGGGGCCCGCCTGAGCAATCCGGCGGGGAAGCGGGCGCTGAACGCCCCGCAGCTCACCGTCGAGCGCACCCTCTACCTGACCTCCATCGCCCTGGACTACGCCTTCGGCGACCCCGGCTCCTCCACTCCCCCCTACGGGCAGGGCCACACCCCGCTGCGGGGCGAGCCAGCGCAGCATTTCGAGTGCCGGGGCGGCCTGCGGCTGGACGACGGCCGCTTCGGGGACGCCGTGGACTTCTACGGGGCCCGGTTCACCCTCACGGAGGACCAGGAGGTCTCGCTGCGCCGCATCCACACCCCGGAGCTGCGGTTCGTGGGCGAGCGGCCGGAGCGGGGCCGGGTGGTGCTGTCGGGCTCGCAGGTGGTCAAGCTGGTGGACACGGCCACGAGCTGGCCGGAGCGCCCGGGCCGGCTGTCCATCGAGGGCTTCGGCTACGAGAACCTCGCGCCCCGGGGCCACTTCCCGCCGGCCCGCCGGCTGGAGTGGATCGAGGCGGCCAGCCCCGAGTACTCCCCGGAACCGTACGAGCGGCTCGCCGCGGTCCTGCGGGCCTCCGGGGAGGACGCGGACGCCCGCGAGGTGCTGCTGGCCAAGCAGCGGCGCCGCCGGGCGACGCTGCCGCCGGCGCTGCGCGCGTGGGGGTACCTCCAGGACTGGACGGTGGTCTACGGCTACCGGCCGGGCCGGGCGGCGCTGTGGATGGCCGTGCTGTGGGCGGCCGGGGCCGCGCTCTTCACGCTGCACGGCGAGCCACCGCCGCTCAAGGCGCAGGAGCACCCGGACTGGAACGCGGCGCTGTTCGCGCTGGACCTGCTGCTCCCGGTGATCGACCTCGGCCAGCAGGACCAGTGGATTCTGCGCGGCGGCTGGCAGTGGGGCACGGCGGCCCTGGTCATCCTGGGCTGGATCCTCGCCACCACGGTCGCGGCGGGAGCCTCCCGCGTCCTGAGGCGGGGGTGAGTCTGCTGGCCACGGCCACTACCCTGTGCCTCGTGACCACCGTTCGCCTGCCCCTCTTCCCGCTGAACTCGGTGCTGTTCCCGGGACTCGTCCTCCCGCTGAACATCTTCGAGGAGCGTTATCGCGCCATGATGCGCGAGCTGCTGAAGGCGGGAGAGGAAGAGCCCCGCCGTTTCGCGGTCGTCGCGATCCGCGACGGCCGGGAGGTCGCCCCGACCGCGCCCGGCCTGCCCGACCAGACGGCCGTCCCCGAGCGCGGGCCGGCCGCCGGTTTCGGCGCGGACCCGGTCCAGGCCTTCCACCGGGTGGGCTGCATCGCGGACGCGGCCTCCATCCGGGAGCGGGAGGACGGCAGCTTCGAGGTGATGGCGACCGGCACGATCCGGGTCCGGCTGCTGTCGGTCGACGCGTCCGGCCCGTTCCTGGTGGCGGAGCTGGAGGAACTCCCGGAGGACGCGGGTGACGGCGCGGGCGCGCTGGCGGAGGGCGTGCTGCGGGCGTTCCGCGCCTACCAGAAGCGGCTGGCCGGAGCCCGCGAACGGTCCCTGACCGGCATGGACCTCCCCGACGAGCCGTCGGTGGTCTCGTACCTGGTCGCGGCGGCCGCGGTGCTCGACATCCCGGCGAAGCAGCGCCTGCTCCAGGCCCCGGACACGGCGACCCGCCTCGCGGAGGAGCTGAAGCTGCTGCGCTCCGAGACGGCCGTCATCCGCCACCTCCCCTCGCTCCCGGCCGTGGACCTCACCCGCGCCCCGACGAGCCCCAACTGACGAAGGACCCATGGCGAAGAAGAAGCCGGCGGGCACCCCGGCGATCGTGGCCCTGACGGCCGCGGGAGCCGAGTTCACCGTGCACGCCTACGAGCACGACCCGGCCCACCCGTCCTACGGCGAGGAGGCCGCGCAGGCCCTCGGGGTCTCCCCCGCGCAGGTCTTCAAGACGCTCCTGGCCGATGTGGACGGCTCGCTGGTGGTCGCGGTGGTCCCGGTCTCCGGCAGCCTCGACCTGAAGGCCCTGGCCGGCGCGGTGGGCGGCAAGCGGGCGGCGATGGCCGATCCGGCGCTGGCCGAGCGCACCACGGGCTACGTCCTGGGCGGCATCTCCCCGCTGGGCCAGCGCAAGCGCCTCCCCACGGTCCTGGACGCCTCGGCGTCGGCCTTCCCCACGATCTGCGTCTCGGCCGGCCGCCGCGGCCTGGAGGTCGAACTCGCCCCGTCCACCCTGGCCACCCTGACCGCAGCCACCCTGACCCCGATCGCCCGCGGCTGACACCCCGGCTGCCTGTATCCAGCCCGTCCGGCGTTTGAGGTCCGGGTCCGGGCAGCGCCCGGGGAACGGTGGAAGGGCGGGTAGGGGCCTTCCGCCCCGCAGGGCCTACGGCCGCGGAGGCTCCGTACCGGACGGGTCCGCGGACGGGTGCCCGGCAGAGTCGGCGGGGGCGGCAGGGGCGGCAGGGGCGGCAGGGGCCTGGTAATACCCCGACGGCCAGAGCGACAGCTCAGGCGCCGGATCCCGCGTACCCCACAGCGCCGTCAGCGCGAGGTGCACGACGACCGCGGCCATCGGCCACCCCAGCAGCGCCCCGTGCGCGAGCAGTTCCAGCGGGGCGTCGAAGGGGACACCCTTCCCCGCCTTCCGGGCGACCGCCACCAGGTCCGAGGACGGGCCCAGCCACAGGCCCACCCGCCAGCCGACCAGCGCGGCGAAGACCGACCCGACCGCGAGCCCGACGACCTGCGCCGCACCCCCGCTCCGGCGCCACAGGAACACGGCCACCGCGCTCAGCACGCCGAATCCGACGGACAGCAGCAGGAAGGTCCCGTCGGCCCCGATGCGCGCTTCGCTCTCGGTGTCCCGCAGGAACACTGCCTCGCCGTTGGAGACGTACTGCACGCGCGGTGCGAGCCAGACCCACAGCAGCCCGAGGAGCACTCCGGCCACACCGGTCACGAGGGCGATGGCGGCCCCGTCGCGGATGTCGGACGGGGAGAAGGCGGGCTCGGCCGCGGGCGCGCCCGGAGCCGAAGGGGACTCCGACGGCGGCTGGTCGGGCTTGTCATAGGGGGTCACGGCTTCGGTCACCCCCACATCGTGCCAGGAAGTGTTTGATTTAACGATCGGCCCCGGCGGGGGTCAGCGGACCGCTGCCCGTCGGTAGGCCCAGGTCGCGACGGCGAGGGACAGTACGCCCACCCCCGCGCACACGCCGAGGTCGAGGAGGACCGCCGCCCAGTCGGGGTGCGGTTCGAAGGTGCGGGCGAAGGCCTCCACGCCGTACGTGGACGGCAGCAGGTCCCGCGCCCAGACGATGACGTCCGGCATCCGCTCGGGCGGCAGGACGCCCAGCAGCAGGGCCGCGGACATGCCGAGCTGTCCGGCGAGGGTGGCCAGCTCCTGCCGGGGTGCGAGCAGGCCCAGCGCCGCGCCGAGCCCGGCGAGGGCGGCGCCGGCGAGCGGCACCACGGCGGCCAGGATCCACAGTCCGCCCATGGGCAGTCCGAACAGCACGCTGCCGAAGACGGCCGTCACCAGGGTGCCGGGCAGTGTGAAGGAGGCGTAGGCGGCGGCCGCGCCGAGCACCACGGACGCGGGCGGCACGGGCAGGGTGGCGTAGTGGTCGAGCCCGCCGCTGGCCCGGAGCTGGCCGAAGTACTGCGCGAGCAGGTTCAGCGCGACGAAGGCGACGACCAGCACGGAGGAACCGGCGACGACGGCCCGCGCCTCGGAGCCCCCGTCGACCACGCCCCGCATCAGGATCATGATCCCGACGGACTGGAAGGTGGCCACGAACAGCAGGGGGATCCGCGAGACCCGTGCGCGGGACAGCTGGGCCCGGTAGACGGCGGCCAGCGCCGGGAAGAACCGGGCGCGGGGTGCCAGTACGCCCGGGGCGGTGACGGGGGCGTCCGTGGCGGCGGCGGTGGTCGTGGCGGCGGTGGCGCTCACGCCTTCACCAGTCCCTTCGAGGTGCGTCCGCCCAGGGCGAGGTACACGTCCTCCAGGCTCGGCGTGGCCAGCGTGAAGTCGTCGAGGGCGGCGAAGGCCGGGCCTCCGGTCACGGCGGCCACCGCCGCCCGTGCTTCGTCGGGTCCGAGCCGCAGCACCCAGCGCCGCCCGGATTCGGTGGCCTTCGCGGCGAGCGCGGCGACCTCCGGGAGCTCCAGCGGCGGCGCGGTACGCCAGACGAGTTCGAGGCGGACCTCGCCGGACACCCGCGTCTTGAGCCCGGCGGGGGTGTCGCAGGCGATGACCCGGCCCTGGTCGATGACGGCGACCCGGTCGAGGACGGTCTCGGCCTCGATGACGTTGTGGGTGACCAGGAGCACGGTGGCGCCGGTCTGGGCGCGGCGGCGGTCGACGGCGGCCCAGACGGCCCGCCGGGCCACCGGGTCCATGCCGGTCGTGGGCTCGTCGAGCACGAGGACGGGCCGCTCCCCCACGAGTGCGGCGGCGAAGCAGGCGAGGCGCCGCTGCCCGCCGGACAGCTTCTTCAGGGGGCGTCCGGCGATCTCCGTCAGTCCGAGTTCCTCCAGGACGGAGTCCCGGGCGGCCCGCGCCTCGCGCAGGCCGAGGCCGCGCAGCCGGCCGGTCGTCTCGGCGGCCAGCGAGACCGTGAGCTCGTCGAGGGCGGTGGATTCCTGCCCGAGGTAGGAGAGCAGCCGGGCGGACCGGTCGGGGTGGCGCACGAGGTCGTGGCCGAGCAGGGTCACGGAGCCGGAGTCGGGCCGCAGCAGGCCGGTGAGCTGGCGGACCAGGGTCGATTTGCCGGCGCCGTTGGGGCCGAGCAGCCCGAAGATCTCGCCGCGCCGCACGTCGAGGGAGATCCCGTCGGTGGCACGGGTCTCGGGCAGGGCCGGGGCCCCGCGCCGTCCTCGTACCGCGGGATACGTCTTGACCAGGTCACGTACCGCGCAGACCACGTCGGGGGCCGGTCCCGCGGCCCCTGCCGTGTCCGTATCCGCCTGTGCTGTCCCCGTACTCACGAGGGAGCAGCCTACGGGGTTGCGGGCCCTACTCGGCTGCCGGGGCCGCCGGGGCCACCGCTACGGGGGCCGTGACGGGGGCTGCGGGAGTGCCGGGAGCGGCGGGGGCGGCGGCCGGGCCGGCCGGTGATCCGGTCCCGGCCACGTGTTCCGCGGCGGCCCGTACGTCGATCTCGCGCCAGAAGCCGGCCCGGATGGCGTACCGGTCGTGCTCGTCGATCTGGTCGTCCTTGTGCGCGAGGAGTCCGAAGCGGGCGGCGTAGCGCAGCAGCTCCCCGTCGATCCGGTGCGGGATCCGCGGGTACATGGTGGCGAGCTTCTGCAGGTGCACGGTCTCCGGGAGGCGTTCCATCCAGCGCCGGGCGAACACCTGGCCGACCTCGAAGGGGTCGCCGCCGACGGTGGTGATGTCCTCCTCGCGGTCCGCCCAGCGCTGTTCGGCGGAGGTGAGCTGGGCGAGGGTGGGCAGCGAGGCGGTTTCGGCGGGCTCGCCGAGCGGCCCGGCGCGGTCGACCCATCCCTTGTCGGAGGACCAGCGCAGTGCGCTGCCCGCCGGGGCCCCGCCGAGGGCCTGGCCGGGCCCGGGGGCGGGGGCGGGGGCGGGGGCGCCGGGGGCGCGCAGGGCGCCCGCGAGGTCCTTCGGGGTCGGGACGGTCTTGCCGTTGGCGGTGGTGGCCGCGGCGGTGGCGGGTACGCCGCCCTCCTCGGGCTCCACGGGGGCCGGAGGCCGGGTGCCGCGGGCGGCCTCGGCGAGGGCGGCCTCGGGCAGCGGAGCGGAGAGGATGGCGGCGATCTCGGGCCGCGGGGCCGGCGCGGGGGCGCAGAGTCCGGTGAGGTCGCGGGCGCGGACGGCGCGGGTGATCCAGGTGCGGTCCAGGACGCGGCGTTCGTCGGCTTCGGCGACGAGGTCCTCGGACTGGTTGTAGTCCCCGTCGGCGGCCTGGACGGCCCACAGGTGGACGGCGACCCCGTGTTCCTTGGCGGACATCAGGCCGGGCAGCAGGTCCCCGTCGCCGGTGACGAGGACGACGTCGGAGCAGGCGCGGTTGCGGGCGAGCTCGGTGAGCTCGGCGTGCATGGCCGCGTCGACGCCCTTCTGGGCCCAGCGGCCGTCGCTGCGGGTCAGGGCGCCGAGCCGGACGGTGACCCGGGGCATGACGCGCAGCCGCCGGTGCTCGGGCTGGGGCACCCGGTCGGGTGCGCCGTCGAACCAGTAGATCCGCAGGAGCGGCTGCTCGGTATCGGCTTCGGCACGCTCGCGCAGGCCCTGGATGAGCGCCGCATGGTCGACGGTGATCCGGGAGCGGGACGGCTCTCCTGCGAGGAGGCTCGCGGCGGCGCCCAGCAGATAGCCGGCGTCCACCAGGACGACGCAGCGGTCCACGCGTACCACCCTCTTCTTCCCTGGGGGTCCTCTGTGTCTTTCGCGGTTTCCCCGAGTCTGCCCGACGGCAACGGCCTTGACGGCCGGAACTCGATCATCGGCGTGGCGTATCTCTCGGAGTTGCCCGGCAGGAGCCCCGACTACACGCGGTAATGATCCAAAATGCGCCGTTTACGGCGCTGTGTGAGTGTGAAGGCGGCCCTGGCCCCTACACCCCCCACGGAGGCATCCCATGGCCAAGAACAAGAACCGCCAGCAGCCTGCCAAGTCCGAAGAGCGCTCGGCTTCACAGGATCCGGCGAAGAGTTCGATGGAGTCCTCGTCCCCGGCCTCCTCACCGGCGGCCCCGAGTCCGCTGCAGATGGCCGGCAAGAAGAGGGAAAAGAAGTTCGGCCACAACTGACGACTCCACACGCACACGGAAAGGCCCGCCCCCGTCGACAGGGGCGGGCCTTCCCGCGTGCGGAGCGGAGCGGGGAGTGACTACCCGGCGAGGCAGGACGGGCCGAGGAGCACCTTGAGGTCGCCGAAGAGCGCCGGGTCGGGCTTGACCCGGTGCTTGTCGAGCCGGAGCACGGTGGTGGTGCGCGGCCCCTGGAGCTTGATCCGCACCTCGCTGTTGCCCTGGTGGTGGCGCAGGATCTCGCCGAGCCGGGTCACCATCGGCGGAGTGACCTTGACGGTCGGGATGGTGAGGACGACGGGGGCGTTGGTGCCGGCGTTGGACAGGTCGGGGACCATCATCTCCATGGCGACGAGCCGGGGGACGTCCTCGCGCTTGTCCAGGCGGCCCTTGACGAAGACGACCGTGTCCTCGACCAGCTGGGTGGAGACGAGCTGGTAGGTCGCGGGGAAGAACATGCATTCGATGGAGCCGGCCAGGTCCTCGACGGTGGCGATGGCCCAGGCGTTGCCCTGCTTGGTCATCTTGCGCTGGAGGCCCGAGATGATGCCGCCGATGGTGACGACCGCGCCGTCGCCGTGCTCCCCGCCGGTGAGCTGGGAGATGCCGGCGTCGGTCTTGTCGGAGAGCACGTGCTCCAGGCCGAAGAGCGGGTGGTCGGAGACGTAGAGGCCGAGCATCTCGCGCTCCTGGGCGAGCAGGTAGGCCTTCTCCCACTCGACGTCGGAGAACTCCACGTCGAGGCCGAAGCCGGGCTCGTCGCTCGCGTCCGCGTCACCCATTCCGCCGAAGAGGTCGAACTGTCCCTCGGCCTCCTTGCGCTTGACGGCGACCACGTTGTCGATCATCGGTTCGTGGTGGGCGACCAGGCCCTTGCGGGTGTGGCCCATCTCGTCGAAGGCGCCGGCCTTGATCAGGGACTCGACGGTGCGCTTGTTGCAGACGACGGCTTCGACCTTGTCGAGGAAGTCGGGGAAGGTGGAGTACTTCCCCTTGGCCTTCCTGCTCTTGATGATCGACTCGACGACGTTGGTGCCGACGTTGCGCACGGCGGTGAGGCCGAAGAGGATCACGTCGTCGCCCTGGGCGGCGAAGTTGGCCTCCGACTCGTTCACGTTCGGCGGGAGCACCTTGATGCCCATCCGGCGGCACTCGTTCAGGTAGATCGCGGACTTGTCCTTGTCGTCCTTGACCGAGGTGAGCAGTCCCGCCATGTACTCGGCCGGGAAATTGGCCTTGAGGTAGGCGGTCCAGTAGGAGACCAGGCCGTACGCGGCCGAGTGGGCCTTGTTGAAGGCATAGCCGGCGAAGGGGACCAGGACGTCCCACAGCGCCTTGATCGCCTGGTCGCTGAAGCCCTTGTCCTTGGCGCCCGCCTCGAAGATGACGAAGTTCTTCGCCAGTTCGTCGGGCTTCTTCTTGCCCATCACGCGGCGCAGGATGTCGGCCTCGCCGAGCGAGTACCCGGCGATGATCTGGGCGGCCTTCTGGACCTGCTCCTGGTACACGATGAGGCCGTAGGTGACGCCGAGGATCTCCCTGAGCGGCTCCTCCAGCTCCGGGTGGATCGGGGTGATCTCCTGCTGCTTGTTCTTGCGCAGGGCGTAGTTCGTGTGCGAGTTCATGCCCATCGGGCCCGGCCGGTACAGGGCCGAGACGGCGGAGATGTCCTCGAAGTTGTCGGGCTTCATCAGGCGCAGCAGGGAGCGCATGGGCCCGCCGTCGAACTGGAAGACGCCGAGGGTGTCGCCGCGGCCGAGCAGTTCGAAGGTCTTGGGGTCGTCGAGCGGCAGGCCCAGGAGGTCGAGGTCGATCCCCTTGTTGGCCTTCACCATCTTGACGGCGTCGTCCATGATCGTGAGGTTGCGCAGGCCCAGGAAGTCCATCTTGATCAGGCCGAGCGACTCGCACTGGGGGTAGTCCCACTGCGTGATGGTCACGCCGTCCGTGTGCCGGACCCAGACCGGGGCGTGGTCGACGATCGGCTCGCTGGACATGATCACGCCGGCGGCGTGCACGCCCATCTGGCGGACCAGGCCCTCGACGCCGCGGGCGGTGTCGATGACCTTCTTGACGTCCGGCTCGTTCTCGTACATCGCCCGGATCTCGCCGGCCTCGCCGTAGCGCGGGTGCGAGGGGTCGGTGATGCCGTTGAGGTCGATGCCCTTGCCGAGGACGTCGGCGGGCATGGCCTTGGTGAGCCGGTCGCCCATGGCGTACGGGTAGCCGAGGACCCGGGCCGAGTCCTTGATGGCGTTCTTCGCCTTGATCTTTCCGTACGTGCCGATCATGGCGACCTTGTCGTCGCCGTACTTGTCGGTCACGTACCGGATCACTTCGACGCGCCTGCGCTCGTCGAAGTCGATGTCGACGTCGGGCATGGAGACGCGCTCGGGGTTCAGGAACCGCTCGAAGATCAGGCCGTGGGTGATCGGGTCCAGGTCGGTGATGCCCATGGCGTAGGCGACGATCGAGCCGGCGGCGGAGCCACGGCCGGGGCCGACCGCGATGCCCTGCTTCTTGGCCCACATGATGAAGTCGGCGACGACGAGGAAGTAGCCCGGGAACCCCATCTGGATGATGACGTCGAGCTCGTAGTCGGCCTGCTTCTGCCGGTCGTCGGGGACCCCTCCGGGGTAGCGGCGGGCCATGCCGCGCCGCACTTCCTCCTTGAACCAGGTGATCTCGGTGTAACCGTCTTCGGGGATCTCGAACTTCGGCATGAGGTTCTTGGCCTCGAACATGCCGGTGGTGTCGACCTGCTCGGCCACCAGGAGGGTGTTGCGGCACCCCTCCTGCCAGGCGTCCGAGGAGTCGACGGCGTACATCTCCTCCGTGGACTTCAGGTAGTAGCCGGTGCCGTCGAAGCGGAAGCGGTCCGGGTCGGAGAGGTTCTTGCCGGTCTGGATGCACAGCAGGGCGTCGTGCGCGGTCGACTCGTGCGCGTAGGTGTAGTGCGAGTCGTTCGTCACCAGCGGCGGGATGCCGAGCTTCTTGCCGACCTCCAGCAGTCCGTCGCGGACCCGGCGCTCGATCTCGATGCCGTGGTCCATCAGCTCCAGGAAGTAGCGGTCCTTGCCGAAGATGTCCTGGTATTCGGACGCGGCCTTCAGGGCCTCGTCGAACTGGCCGAGGCGCAGCCTGGTCTGCAGCTCACCGGAGGGGCAGCCGGTGGAGGCGATCAGCCCCTCCGACCACTGGGAGATGGTCTCGCGGTCCATGCGCGGCCACTTGGTCAGCCAGCCCTCCTGGTAGGCGTCGGAGGACAGCCGGAAGAGGTTGTGGAGCCCGGTGGAGTTCGCCGCCCAGATCGTCTTGTGGGTGTAACCGCCGGAACCGGACACGTCGTCGCGCTTCTGGTGCGGCTGGCCCCACTGGATGCGCCGCTTGTTGCGCCGGGACTCGGGGGCGACGTAGGCCTCGATGCCGATGATCGGCGTCACCCCGGCCTTCTTCGCCGTGTGGAAAAAGTCATAGGCCCCGTGCAGGTTGCCGTGATCGGACATGGCGATGTGCGTCATGCCCATCTCGTTGCACGCGTTGAACATGTCCTTCAGCCGCGCGGCACCGTCCAGCAGGGAGTACTGGGTGTGGACGTGCAGGTGCGTGAACGGCGTCTTGGTCACGGTGGGGGCCTCCGGGCGGGGAGAGAGGGGGCGGCAGCTATGAATCCTACGTGGCCCGAGTGACAGTTCCCGGGCACGGCGGGGTAGCTTCATCCGTTGCAGACCCAAGGACCCGTGTCCGATATGCGATCCACCCCGCGCCACCTGGAGGCACCCGCCATGGCGGTTCCCGAGACGACCGACGAGCAGCGCGCCGAGCAGATACTCGACGTGTTCGACATCGCCTTCGGCGAGCTGATCACCGCCGACCCCGCGGCCTTCCGGGTCAAGTTCCGCAAGATGGCGGCCTCGGCCTTCGCCTTCTACCGGGGCACCGCCTGCCTCTTCTACGCCGACCTGGAGCGCGAGCGGCACGGCGGCCCCTACCTGGACGAGCGCACCGGCCGGGTGTGGATCCACGGCGACCTGCACGCCGAGAACTTCGGCACCTACATGAACGCGCAGGGCCGGCTGGTCTTCAACGTCAACGACTTCGACGAGGCCTACGTCGGCCCCTTCACCTGGGACCTGAAGCGGTTCTCCGCCTCCGTGGCCCTGCTCGGCTACACCAAGGCGCTCAGCGACGACCAGATCGGCGAGCTGGTACGGATCTACGCGGCCGCCTACCGGGAGCGCATCCACGCGCTGGCGACCGGGGCGAAGAACGAGGAGGTTCCGGCCTTCACGCTGGACACCGCCGACGGCCCGCTGCTGGAGGCCCTGCGCCACGCCCGCCGCCGCACCCGCTTCTCGCTCCTCGACTCGATGACCGAGATCCGCGATTTCGAGCGCCGCTTCTCCCCCGGCCCGGGCACCATCGAGCTGGACGCGGCCACCCGGTACAAGGTGCTCGCCGCCTTCGACGGGTACCTGGAGACCCTTCCCGACGAGTCCCTGGTCCGCCCGGACTCCTACCGGGTCAAGGACGTGGTGGGCCGCCGCGGCATCGGGATCGGCTCGGCGGGCCTGCCCTCGTACAACGTCCTGCTGGAGGGGCACAGCGACGCCCTGGAGAACGACGTCGTGATCTACCTCAAGCAGGCGCAGACCCCGGCCGTGTCCCGGCACGTCACCGACCGCGCGGTGCGCGAGTACTTCCAGCACGAGGGGCACCGCACGGTGATCTCCCAGCGGGCCCTGCAGGCACACGCCGACCCGTGGCTCGGCTGGACCGAGCTGGACGGGGCCGGACAGCTCGTCGCGGAGGTCTCCCCGTACGCGGTGGACCTGGACTGGTCCGACCTGGACGACCCGGAGGAGATCGCGGCCGTGGTCGCCGACCTGGGCCGGGCCACGGCGACGATGCACGGCGCCGCGGACGAGCAGGAGAGCGGCCAGACGCTGGTCCCGTTCTCCACCGAGCGGGCCATCGACGCGGCCATCGCCGCCGACGAGGAGGGGTTCGCGGACCTGCTGGTGGACTTCGCGCACGCCTACGGCGCCCGGGCCCGCGCCGACCACCAGATCTTCGTGGACCTCTTCCGCAACGGCCGGATCCTGCCCTAGAGCGGGACCCTGGGCAGGACCTAGGTCCCGCTCTCACAGGGACGCGTGGCACACTCGCGACGATGGACATATCCGGGGTGGGTCTCAGGGGGCTGCGGGCCGCGCTGTTCAGCGCGGTCGTCGTGCTGCTCTCGACCGGCTCGCACGTCCTGCTGTCCCGGGTGCCGCTGCCTCCCGCCCTGGTGGGAGGGGCCTTCGCCGCCGTCTTCGCGATCGCCTTCGCGCTGGCCGGACGCGAGCGGGGCCTCGGTCACATCGCCGGGCTGCTCGTCCCCCTGGAACTGGCCGCCGACACCGTCCTGACCTCCGGCCAGCACCTCTGCTACGGCCCCGCGGGCGGCCCCGTCTCGGGTCCGCTGCGGGCCATGGGGCTCGCCGACTTCTGCGGCGGCGCCCCGGTGGGCGGGCCGCTGGGCGAGGTCGGCGGGCCCGCCGACCCGGCCGCGCTGCTGGCCGCACCCGGACCGTGGGCGCCCTGGCTGCTGCTGGGCGCGCACGTATCGGTCGGACTGCTCGCCTCCGTGTGGCTGCACAGCGGGGAGCGGGCGCTCGGCCGGCTGCTGCGCGCGGCGTCCGCCTGCGCCTTCCGGCCGCTGCGGATGGCCGCGGCCCGCACGGCGCGGTTCCTGGCTCCGGTACGGGGCTCGCGGCCGGCGGCGCTGCGGAGCACGGTGGCCCGTACCCGCTTCCCCGCGCACTCCGTGGGACGGCGGGGACCTCCTCGCGTGCACGGCGCGTTCGCTCGCGCCTGACGTACGAGGACAGTCCCCCCTTCCAGCCGGCTCCACCGCGGAGCCACACCCCACGGAGAGAACGATGAGCGCACGCAACAGCCAGGCGAACAAGGCGGCGGCCCGCGAGAAGCTGCGCGTAGAGCGCGAGAAGCAGGCCAAGAAGGCCAAGGTCCGCCGGCAGGTGTTCGTGGCGGGCGGCGTCGTGGCCGCCCTCGCCCTGGCCGGGGGCGTCGGCTACGCCGTCGTCCAGTCCAACCAGCCGAGCGCCTGGGAGAAGGCCGCCGACGCGCCGCTGGTCGCGCCGAAGAACACCTCGGGCGACAACGGCACCACGGTGGTCATCGGCAAGGCCGACGCCAAGAAGACCCTGGAGCTGTACGAGGACTCGCGCTGCCCGGTCTGCGCGAGCTTCGAGCAGGCGGTCGGCCCGCAGCTCAAGACGGACCTCGACGCGGGCAAGTACAAGATCCAGTACATCGGTGCCACCTTCCTGGACAACGGCTTCCCCGGCACCGGCTCGAAGAACGCCCTGAGCGCGCTGGGCGCAGCCCTCAACGTCAGCCCCGAGGCGTTCCTGGAGTACAAGACGGCCCTCTACTCCGCGGCGAACCACCCGGAGGAGAAGGACGACAAGTTCGCCAAGGACGACGCCCTGCTGTCGATCGCGGACCAGGTCCCGGCGCTCAAGGGCAACGCCGAGTTCAAGAAGGCGGTCGAGGACGGCACCTACGACCGGTGGGCGCTGGAGATGTCCAAGACCTTCGACAAGAGCGGCGTGAAGGGCACTCCGACGCTGCAGATGGACGGCAAGAAGATCGACCCGCTGCCGCAGACTCCCGAGGCGTTCACCGCGGCGATCGACAAGGCCATCGCCGGCTGACGCCTTCAGACCGGACCACCGGCCGGACCACCGGCCGAGCCGCCGGCCGAACCACCGACTGAACCGCCGACGGACGGGCGAACTCCCAGAGTTCGCCCGTCCGTTGCTTTCACGGGTCTGGCCCCGATCCCGTACCCGTCGGTAATGTGACCGCCCGTGACCAGTCAACTCTCCCCTTCCGCCCCGGAATCGGCGCCGGCGCCGGCTCCCAGCCGCCGTACGGTCGTCCTGGCCGCGGCGGCCACCGCGGCCCTCGTCCCGATCGCCGCGCTGGGCGCCGAAGCCGCCCACGCCGCCACCGGCACCGCCGATGACGCGCCCTCCTTCCTGCACGGGGTCGCCTCGGGCGACCCGCTCCCCGACGGGGTCCTGCTGTGGACCCGCGTCACCCCGACCGCCGCGGCCGTACCGGGCTCCGGCGCGGGCCCCGCCGTCGCGGTGGGCTGGGAGGTCGCCGAGGACCAGGCCTTCACCCGCACCGTCGCGAGCGGCACCGTCACCGCGAGCGCGGCCTCCGACCACACGGTCAAGGCCGACGTACGGGGCCTGCGGCCGGAGACGGCCTACTGGTACCGGTTCACCGCCGGCGCCGCCGTCTCCCCGGCCGGCCGCACCCGTACCGCCCCGGCCGCCGCCACCGCACCCGCCGGGGTCCGCTTCGGCGTGGTCTCCTGCGCCAACTGGGAGTCCGGCTACTTCTCCGCGTACCGCCACCTGGCCGCGCGGGCCGACCTGGACGCCGTACTGCACCTGGGCGACTACATCTACGAGTACAAGAGCGGCGGCTACCCCGAGCCGAAGTACGTCGTACGGCAGCACGAGCCGCTGCACGAGATCCTCACCCTGGCCGACTACCGCACCCGGCACGGGAAGTACAAGACCGACCCCGACCTCCAGGCCCTGCACCAGGCCCACCCGGTCATCGCGATCTGGGACGACCACGAGATCGCCAACGACACCTGGTCCGGCGGCGCCGAGAACCACGACCCCGCCACCGAGGGCCCCTTCGCGGCCCGCGCGGCCGCCGCCCGGCAGGCGTACTTCGAGTGGATGCCGGTGCGCACCTCCACCGAGGGCACCGTCTACCGCCGGCTGCGCTTCGGCACCCTCGCCGACCTGCACCTGCTGGACCTGCGCACCTTCCGCTCGCAGCAGGCGGGCATCGGCAGCGGCGCGGTGGACGACCCGGAGCGCAGCATCACCGGGCGCGCCCAGCTGGACTGGCTGAAGGCCGGGCTGGCCGGTTCGCAGGCCACCTGGAAGCTGGTGGGCACCTCGGTGATGATCTCGCCGGTGGCCTTCGGCTCGCTGCCCGCGCACCTGCTGGGCCCCCTCACCGAGCTGCTCGGCCTGCCCGCGGGCGGCCTCGCGGTCAACGTGGACCAGTGGGACGGGTACACGGACGACCGCCGGGAGCTGCTGGGGCACCTGACGGACCGTTCCGTCCGCAACACCGTCTTCCTGACCGGAGACATCCACATGGCCTGGGCGAACGACGTCCCGGTGACGGCGGCCACCTACCCGTGGTCGCGGTCGGCGGGCGTGGAGTTCGTGGTGACGTCGGTGACCTCGGACAACATCGACGACCTGCTGCACGTGCCGGCCGACACGGTCTCGCTGGTCGCCGAGACGGCGATCAAGGCCGCCAACCGGCACGTGAAATGGCTGGACATGGACGCCCACGGCTACGGAGTGCTGGACGTGACGGCCGAGCGTTCCCAGATGGACTACTACGTGATCTCGGACAAACGCCGCCAGGACGCCACGGCCGCCTGGGCGCGCTCGTACCGCACGCTGACCGGGACCCAGAAGGTCGAGAGGGCCGACCGGCCGGTGCGCTGACATTCAGCCAGATCTCCCGTCCGAAGGGGCGCTTGGCGTAGACCAGGCGCCCCTTTGGCATCAGAAGCAACAAATCTTTTACGTAGAGGACTTGACCTGTTTATGACATGCGCACGTAAGATTCCCGCCAGCCGAGGAGATCCCTCCCGCTCAACCCCCCACTCGCGAGGAGCACACGTGCGCGCTCTTGCCCGCATATCCCCCCTTCTTCGCCGCCGCCTGATGGGCGCCGCCGTACTCACCGGCACCCTGGCCTTCACCCCGCTCGCCGCCCCCACCGTCGTGTCCGCCGCGCCCAAGACCGGAGCCGAGGTGTGTGCCGAGGCCGCCTCCGGCCCCGCCAACGCCCGTGTCGCGCGCCCGAAGGACCAGCACGCGGCCGAGCCCAACGAGGTCACCGACGCCCAGGCCAAGGCCATGGACGCCGACCTCAAGGCGAAGCTGGACCAGATCTCGAAGGGCGCCCGCAGCCTGACCGCCGCCGACGCCGTCATCACCATCCCCGTGTACGTGCACGTCATCACGTCCGGCAGCGCCGGCAACCTGACGGCCGCACAGGTCAACAGCCAGATCTCGGTCCTGAACGCCGCCTACGCGGGCCAGGGCACCGGAAACGTCAACTCCGGCTTCCAGTTCTCCCTCGCCGGGACCGACTACACCAACAACTCGACCTGGTACAACGTCTCGGACGGCACCACCGCCGAGAAGAACATGAAGAACGCCCTGCGCAAGGGCGGCAAGAACGCGCTGAACCTCTACACCGCCAACCTCGGCGGCGGGCTGCTCGGCTGGGCCACCTTCCCCAGCTCCTACGCCTCCCAGCCCAAGATGGACGGCGTGGTCATCCTCAACACCTCCATCCCCGGCGGCTCGGCCACCAACTACAACCAGGGCGACACCGCCACCCACGAGGTGGGCCACTGGCTCGGGCTCTACCACACCTTCCAGGGCGGCTGCTCGGGCAGCGGCGACGGGGTCTCCGACACCCCGGCGGAGAAGAGCGCGGCCTTCGAATGCCCGACCGGCCGTGACACCTGCACGGCGAGCGGCGTCGACCCGATCCACAACTTCATGGACTACACGTACGACTCCTGCATGTACCAGTTCACCGCGGGCCAGGTGACCCGCATGAAGAGCATGTGGACGTCCTACCGCGGCTGAGCCCCGGCACTGACGCACACATGACGCACGCATGACGAAGGGGCCCCGCGAGCGGGGCCCCTTCTTCGCGTCCGCTTCTTCGCGTCCGCTTCTTCGCGTCCGCGCCTAAATGCCGTCGAGGAAGGCCAGGGCGACCGCCCAGGCCTGCTCCGCCGCCTCGGCGTCGTAGTCGTCCAGCCCCGGGTCGGTGAACAAGTGCCCGGCCCCCGGATATCCGTGGACCTCCACGTCGGCCCCGGCCTTGCGCATCCGCAGGTACCAGGCCGTCAGCCAGTCGTGCGGCTCGAAGGGGTCCGGATCGGCGACGTGCAGCTGCACCGGCAGCTCGTCGACGTAGACGTTCTCCTCCAGGTCGGCCGTGCCGTGCAGGAGCAGCAGCCCGCGCGCCTTCTCGTCGGCGAGCGCCAGGTGCTGGGCGATCGAGCCGCCGAAGGAGAAGCCGGCGTAGACCAGGCCCTGGTCGGAGTAGGGAGCGGAGGCCAGGACCGCCCGCTTGAGCAGTTCGTCACGGCCGATCGCGTCCCGGTGGGCCATGCCCTCCTCGACGGTCTCGAAGGTGCGTCCCTCGAAGAGGTCCGGCACCTGGACCTGGTGCCCGGCCGCGCGCAGCCGGTCGGCCGCCTCCCGCACGGCGGGCCGCAGCCCGTAGGTCGAATGGAAAAGCATGATGTTCATGCCCCCATCGTGCCAGTTTCGGCGGACCCCCTCCGGTTACGTTGGCCTGCATGGACACGGACTCCTTCCTGCGCCCGATCGCGGCCGTCGCCGGCACCCTGGCGATCACCCTGCTCGCGGGCTGGCTGCTGGACCTGCTGCTGCGCCGCGCCGACGCCCGGCACAGCGAGACCCCGCTGTGGGGGCTGCTGCGCCGCTGCCGCCCGCCGTTCCTGGTGGTCCTGGCCGCCTCGCTGCTCCAGGCCGTGCGCCGGCGCGCGGACGGCCCCGGGCACGTGCTGACCCTGGTCCTGATCGCCGCGGCCGCGTGGCTGCTGATCCGCATCACCACGGCGATCGTGGACTCCACGTACGCCCGCTACGCGGCCGACGCCTCCGACCAGGCCAAGGTCCGCCGGGTCCGCACCCAGGTCACGCTGATCCAGCGGGTGGTCACGGCCGTGGTGATCGTGGTGGCCCTCGGCGCGATGCTCCTGACGTTCCCCGAGATGCGCACCGTCGGCACCTCGATGCTGGCCTCGGCGGGCGTCCTCGGCATCGTGGCGGGCATCGCGGCGCAGGCAGCCCTCGGCAACCTCTTCGCCGGACTCCAGATCGCCTTCGGCGACACCGTCCGGATCGGCGACACGGTGGTGGTGGACAAGGAGTGGGGCACGGTGGAGGAGATCACCCTCACCTTCCTCACGGTCCGCACCTGGGACGAGCGCCGCATCACGATGCCGGTCTCGTACTTCACGAGCAAGCCCTACGAGAACTGGTCGCGCGGTGGCGCGCAGATGACGGGCACCGTGTTCTGGCACCTGGACCACAGCGCCCCGGTGGAGCTGATGCGCGAGGAACTCCAGCGGATCCTCAAGACCATCCCGGAATGGGACGGCCGCACCGGCTCCCTGGCCGTCACGGACACCACCCCGCACACCATCCAGGTCCGCGCGGTCGTCACGGCCAAGGACGGCGACGCCGTCTGGACCGTCCGCTGCGCGGTCCGAGAACGCCTGATCACCTGGCTCACCACCCACCACCCGTACGCCCTCCCCCACATCGCCACCACGGAGGCATCCCTCCCACCCGGGCAGTAGATCCAGCCGCCCGGCGTTCGGCCTTTCAGCCGCCCGGCGTTCGGCCTTTCAGCCGCCCGGCGTTTGGTCTTTCAGCCGTCCGGCGTTTGAGGACCGGGGTCTGGGGCGGAGCCCCAGGGTCTTCCGGGTCCGGGCAGCGCCCGGGTCCCCTCCCCAGCCCGTCCGGCGTTTGAGGACCGGGTCCGGGCAGCGCCCGGGGAACGGTGGAAGGGCGGGTAGGGGAACTCCGCCCGCGCAGCGGCAAAGCCCGCAGCGGCAACTCGGCCCCGCCGGGCCGGAACCAGGGCCGGCGTCAGCCGGGAGCTGCGAAGCTCAGCCGGAACAGCGCGCCCCCGCCGGGGGCAGCTTCGGCGACGAGCTCCGCATCATGCGCCCGCGCAATCTGCCGAGCCATCGCCAGCCCCAGCCCAGACCCCGGCAGGGCCCGCGCCGCCCCCGCCCGGTAGAACCGGTCGAAGACGTACGGCAGGTCCCCCGCCGCGATCCCCGGCCCGTGATCCCGTACGGTCACCTCGGCCCCGCCGTCCCCCCGGACGCCCAGCGTCACCTCCACCTCCGCCCCGGCCGGGCTGAACTTCGCCGCGTTGTCCAGCAGGTTGGACAGCAGCCGGCTCAGCCGCGCCGGGACTCCCGCCACCACCACGGCCTCCTCCCGGGACGGCCCCCGCACCCGGAACGCCACCCCGGGCCAGTGCGCCCGCGCGGCCCCCGCGCAGTACTCCACCAGCGGAGCCAGCCGCACCTGTTCCACCAGCAGCTGCGGCTCCTCGTCGCGGGCCAGCTCGATCAGGTCGTTGACCAGTCCGGTCACCTCCCGCAGCTGCCGCCCGAGCGCCAGCGAGGCCCGTTCGCGCTGTTCCGCCGTCAGCCGGTCCCCCCGCGCGAGCAGCTCCGCGTTGGTCCGCAGCGCGGTCAGCGGGGTCCGCAGCTCGTGCGAGGCGTCCGCTACGAGCCTGCGCTGTGCGGTGACGGACTGTTCCAGCTCGCCCAGCATGGTGTTGAAGCTCCCGGCCAGCCGGGTGACCTCGTCCTCGCGGCCCCGCCCGGGCGGCGGCAGTTCGATCCGGTGCCTCGGGTCCCTGGTGGCGGCGATCCGCTCGGCGGTGGCGGTGAGCCGGGTGACGGGGGCCAGTCCGGTCCGGGAGACCCAGTAGCCGAGCAGTGCGGCCAGCAGCACTCCGGCGGCGGCGGTCACGGCGAGCCAGCGGGCGGCCCGGTCGATGCCGGTCTCGACCGAATCGGAGCGCACGGCCACCTGCAGGGCCCGGTCCTTGAGGAAGTCGGTGGTGAGCATCCGCGCGGGATGCCCCTCGACGACGATGTTGGTGTAGAAGGGTGCCCGCTCCTCCACGGCGACCTGCCGGGTGGCCGGCGCCACCGGCATCCGGTAGCCGGGTTCGCCTCCGGCCGGGTCCTTGCGCGGGTCGGCCGGGACGATCTGGACGCAGGCGGGCGCGGCCAGGTACCGGCAGTCCCAGGCGGCGGTCCCCGGCGGGGAGTCCCCGTACTGCTTCGCGGCGAGCCGGGCGGCCTGGGTCAGGCTCAGGTCGAGCTGCTGGTAGAGCGCGGCCCGCCCTTCCAGGAAGGCGGCCGTGCAGATGCCGAGCGCCACGAAGGCCACCGCGGCGGTGACGGACAGCGCCAGCCGGGTCCGCAGCGGCCGCCTGCGCCGCCACCGCGCTCCGCGCCCGTGCCGCGGCCCCGGGTCCGATCCCGATCCCGATCCCGATCCCGGCCCCTGCCCCTGCCCCGGCCCGCTCATGCGGCGTCCAGCCGGTAGCCGACCCCGTGCACGGTGTGCACGAGCCGGGGCTCGCCGCCCGCTTCGAGTTTGCGGCGCAGGTAGCCGACGTAGACGGCCAGGGAGTTGGAGTCCGGCCCGAAGTCCCGGCCCCACACCAGTTCCAGGACGAGCTCGCGCGGCAGCACCTGTCCGGGGTGGCGCAGGAGCAGTTCGAGCAGCGCCGACTCGGTGCGGCTGAACTCCAGCGGCCGCTCCCCGCGCCGCCCGGTGCGGGTGACCGGGTCGAGCACGAGGTCCCCGTACCCGAGGAGCGCCCGTCCCCCGGCCGGATCGTCGGGGGCGGCCCGGCGCAGGAGGGCCCGCACCCGGGCCACGAGCTCGTCGAGCGCGAAGGGTTTGACCAGGTAGTCGTCGGCGCCCGCCTCCAGCCCGTCGACCCGGTCGCTCACCGCGTCCAGGGCCGTGAGGACGAGGACGGGCGTACGGTCGCCCACCGCGCGCAGCTGCCGGCACACGGCGAGCCCGTCCAGCACCGGCATCATCACGTCGAGGACCACCGCGTCCGGCTGCCAGAGCGCCACCTCCGACAGCGCGGCCAGTCCGTCGGCCGCGCCCCGCACCTCGTACCCCTCGACGGCGAGCCCGTCCTCGACGGCGGCCCGCACCTCGGGCTCGTCGTCCACCACCAGAATCCGCTGCATGTGGCAAAGCCTCCCAAATGCTCCAGGAGAACCTCTTAGAACCTTCTTAGGGCGCACCGGAAGTCTGCGTCCATGACCTCCTCACCCCCTCCCTCCTCCTCGCGCCGGCCACTCTCCGTCGTGATCGGCGCGGGCGGCACCGGCGGACACATCTATCCCGGGCTCGCCCTGGCGGAGGCGCTGCGCGCCGCCGTCCCGGACGCCGTGGTCTCCTTCATCGGCACCGAACGCGGCCTGGAGACCGAGCTGATCCCGGCCGCCGGCTACCGCCTGCACACCGTGGACATGATCCCCTTCGACCCGGCGCTGGGCGCCAGGCGCTACCTCCTCCCGGCGGCGCTGCTGCGCTCGGCCGGGCAGGCGCGGGCCGTGATCCGGGCGCAGGGCGCGCACGTGGCCGTCGGCATGGGCGGCTATCCGAGCGCACCCGCCGTGCTCGGGGCCCGGCTGGCCGGGCTGCCCGCGGTGATCCACGAGTCCAACGCGGTACCGGGCCGGGCCAACCAGTTCGCGGCCCGCCTCACCCCGCACATGGCGGTGGCCTTCGACCGCAGCAGGGAGCACCTGGCGGGCGGGGCGCGGGCGCTGACCACCGGAATGCCCGTCTCCGCCGCGCTGTCGGGCCTCGCCGAGCTGTCCCGCCCCGAGCGGGCGGCCCTGCGCACGCGGGCCCGGCGGGAGCTCGGGGTGCCGGACGGGCGGCGGCTGGTGGTGTTCAACGGCGGCAGCCTGGGCGCCGTACGGCTGACGACGGCCGCGGCCGGGCTGGCGGACGCCTGGCAGGCGCGGGAGGACGTACAGCTGCTGATCAAGACGGGGCCGGCGGCGCTCGCGGACACCGTGGCCGGGCTGGCCGCCTCGGGCGGGCGGCGGATCGCCCGGGCCGTGCCGTACCTGGACCGGATGGACCTGGTCTACGCGGCCGCCGACCTGGTGGTGTGCCGGGCGGGCTCGGCGACGGTGGCGGAGCTCGCCGCGACCGGGGTCCCCGCGGTGCTGGTCCCCTACCCGCACGCCCCGGGCGACCACCAGACGCACAACGCCCGGGTGCTGTCCGACGCGGGCGCCGGACTGCTGCTGGCCGACGCCGAGGCCACCGCCGGGCGCCTCGCGGAGCTGATCGCCCCGCTGCTGGCCGACCCGGCGCGGCTGGCGGCGATGGCCGGCGCGGCCGACCCGGGCCCGCACGCGCGGGCCGCCGAACTGCTGGCCTCGCAGGTCCTGCGGGTGGCCGGCTTCCCCTCCTTCTCCCCCACCCCCCTGGAGTTCGCATGACCGCGCACGCCCCCGCCTCCACGCCCACCCTCACCCTCACCCCGGCGCGCACCCCCGCCGACTGGAGCGGCCGTACGGTCCTGGTCACGGGCGCCGAGGGGTTCATCGGCTCCACGCTCGTCGACCTGCTGGTCGCGCGGGGCGCGAAGGTGCGCGCCTTCGTGCACTACAAGCCGTACGCCGAGAAGGGCCACCTGGCCCGGTACCTGGCCGACCCGGGCGGCCCGGTGGAGATGTGGGCCGGGGACGTCCGCGACGCGGGCCGGGTCAGCGACGCGGTGGCCGGCTGCGACACGGTCTTCCACCTGGCGGCGCTGATCGGGATCCCGTACAGCTACGCCTCGCCCGGCGCGTACGTCCAGACCAATGTCACCGGTACCGAGAACATGGCCGAGGCCTGCCGCCGGCACGGCGTGCGCCGCCTCGTCCACACCTCCACCAGCGAGGTCTACGGGACGGCCCTGACGGCCCCGATCTCCGAGAGCCACCCGCTCCAGCCGCAGTCCCCGTACTCCGCCTCGAAGATCGGCGCCGACATGATGGCGCTCTCCTTCCACCACGCGTTCGAGCTGCCGGTGACGGTGGTCCGGCCCTTCAACACCTACGGCGCCCGCCAGTCGGCCCGCGCGGTCATCCCGGCCATCCTCGCCCAGCTCCACTCGGGCGCCCGGGAGATCCGCCTGGGCTCCCTGACCCCCACCCGGGACTTCACCTACGTGACCGACACCGCGGCGGGCTTCCTCGCCGTCGCGGAATGCGAGCGGGCCCTGGGCGAGGTGGTCAACCTCGGCAGCGGGGAGGAGATCTCCATCGGCGACCTGGCCCGCGCCCTGATCGCGGCCTCGGGACGGGAGGCGGAGGTGGTCGTCGACCCGGCCCGGCTGCGTCCCGCGGGCAGCGAGGTCCAGCGCCTCCTGTCGGACAACTCCCGGGCCCGCGACTGGGCCGGCTGGAAGCCCGAGGTCACCCTCCGGGAAGGCCTGGCCCGCACCTCGGAGTGGATAGCCGCCCACCTCCACCTCTTCGCCCCGGACCGCTACCAGGTCTGAGGCGGGCGGCCCGCCGTCCGACCCCCGGGTCAGACGGCGGCGTTCGGCCCCTGGACGGCCTTGACCGCCTGCAGCGCGGTCAGCTTGCGCACGAAGAGGACGGCCAAGACGGCGGCCACGGCGGTGGTCAGGTCCGCCACCGCACCCAGGGTGAACTGTCCGCTGAACTCCTCGGCGGTCTCCGCCGGGTTCTGGAACCGGTCGTAGAGCCGGAGCACCCAGCTGAAGGCGTACACCACCCACCAGACGGTCAGCGGGGCAGCCGAGGTCCGGCGGAAGGATCCGTCGGGCGCGTTCTGGGTGCTGGCCTCCCAGGTCTCCAGCGCCACCCGGTACGGGAGCGCGAAGTTCACGATCGGGATGAACCAGGCGCCGATGGCCCAGCCGGCGCCCTGACTGAAGCCATCGGGACGGAACACCTGCCCGTTGCTGCGGACCCGGTGGAACCAGACGAGGAAGACCACGAGCAGCGCCAGTCCGAGGAGGTTGCGCCCGGACGCGATCATCATCTGCATGTTGTCGACCCGGTCGAGGCTGTCCTCCGCGACGCTCCCCGGATCGGTGATCAGGTCCTGCATCAGCCCCCGGCCGTAGAAGCCGACCCCGGCCGACAGGAGAGCGAGACCGGCTTCGAGGGACAGCATCACGGTCAGCGCCGTCGCCAGGCTCTGCGGGGACCGGAGCTCATCGACGGGCTGTGGCAAGGGTGTAGCGGACAACTGGGACATGACGAGGTACCCCCCACGGGAACGCACGGCGCGGAAACGGGCCACCGGACGGGCACCCGAGCCGACCGAAGATATGCCATGCCCATGCCTACCGTCTACGCCTTCCGGTTGCGCGGGCGAACAAGCGAACGCCGGCCCGGCCAACCGCCCTTCCAGGGCTACGGGTTGCGCAGGCTGCGTACGTCCAGGTGCCGGAGCACCCGGTCGACGATCTCCGGGTCGGCGCCCGGTTCGCTGCGCGCGGCCAGCACCTCGTGCCGGGCGGCGGACATCATCTCCCGCTGGATGCGCTGCACGTCGCGGATCCGCTCCACCCGCTTCGCGTACGCCTCGCGCCGCTCCTCGTCGACCATGTCCGGGCTGATCCTGGCGCCCACGTCGTACGCCCTGCGGTAGAGCACCTCCACCAGGTCCTCGGGCAGGTCCTCCACCTCCTCGATCTCCTTCAGCCGCCGCTTCGCGGCCTTGGCGGCGCGGATCGCCAGCGTCCGGGCGATCTCGGCCTCGGCGTCCGAGTCTGCCTCCACGCCGAGCCGGCGGACCAGCCACGGCAGGGTCAGCCCCTGCACCACCAGGGTGGTCATGATCACGGCGAAGGCGATGAAGACGATCTCCTGCCGGGCCGGGAAGGGATCCCCCGAGTCCGTCTTGAAGGGGATGGCGAGGGCGAGCGCCACCGAGGCCACGCCCCGCATGCCCGCCCACCACATCACCACGGACTCCCGCCAGCTCAGCGGGATCTCCTCCTCGTAGTCGCGCCGCGAGTGGAGCCGTTTCGCGAGCCACCCGGCCGGCAGCAGCCACACCAGCCGTACGCCGACCACCACCGCGACCACGACCGCCGCCCATCCGGCCATCTCCCAGCCCCGGCCGCGGGCGGCGGCGCCGAACACGTGGTGCAGTTCCAGCCCGATCAGTCCGAAGGCGACGCCGGTGACCAGCATGTCGACGACCTCCCAGAACGTGTGGCCGGCCAGCCGCCCCAGCACGTCGTCGGCGTCGGTCGCGTACTCGGCGAGGAACAGCGCCGTGGTCAGCACGGCCAGCACGCCCGAGCCCCAGAACTCCTCGGCCAGCACGTAGGACACGAACGGCACGAGCAGGGTCAGCCCGATCTGGAGCGTGGCGTCGCCGAGCCGCCCCATGAGCCGGTTCGCGGCCCAGCCGAGCCCGAGCCCCACCGCGACGGCCACGACGGCCGACAGCACGAACTCCCCGAGCGCGTCGGGCCACGAGAAGGTGCCGCTGACGGCCGCGGCGATGGCCACGTGGTAGAGCACGATGGCGGTGACGTCGTTGAAGAGCCCCTCGCCCTCCAGGATCGACACCATGCGCCGGGGCAGCCCGAGCGACCCCGCCACGGCGGTGGCGGCGACCGGGTCGGGCGGGGCGACGAGCGCGCCGAGCGCGACGGCCGCGGCGATGGAGATCCCCGGCACGAGGGCGTGCGCCGTGAAGGCAACGGCCACGGTGGTCACGAAGACGAGGGCGACGGCCAGCAGCAGGATGGGCCGTACGTTGGCGGCGAACTGCCGCCAGGAGGTCCGCTGCACGGAGGCGTACAGCAGCGGGGGCAGTACGAGCGGCAGGATGTACTCGGGCGGGATGTCCACGTTGGGCACCAACGGCACCAGGGCGAGCACCACCCCGCCGAGCGTCATCAACACCGGCGCGGGCAGCCCCAACCGCTCCCCGAGCGGCACCGTCACCACGGCCCCGAGCAACAACACGAACAGAAGCGCCAGCTGATCCACTCCCACACATTGCCAGTCCGCCGCGCTTGCCGACGTGGTTGGGAGTGCGTGCCGCGCCGTGTCCTGGGCCACGCGCCGGTGAGCTTTCAGCCCGTCCGGCGTTCGAGGACCGGGTCTGGGCGGAGCCCAGGGAACGGTGGAGGGGCGGGTAGGGGAAGGCCCCGCAGGGCTGCCCGCGCCCACACCCCGGCCGGGGCCGGGGCTACGGCAGCGCGCGCCGCATCGACATGTGCGGAATCCCCGCGTCCTGGAACTCCGGCCCGTAGGCCTCGTACCCCAGCCGCTCGTAGAACCCCATCGCATGGGTCTGCGCCCCGAGGTCAACGGCGGAAAGGCCCAGCCGCCCCGCCTCGGCCTCGATCGCCCGCACCAGCGCGACCCCGACCCCGAGCCCCCGCGCCGCCTTGCTGACGGCCAGCCGGCCGAGCGAGCCGACCTCCGGGGATCCCGTCTTGCCCAGGGCCCGCGGCCCGTGCAGCAGCCGGCCGGTGCCCAGCGGCACCCCGTCCGGCCCCTCGGCCAGCACGTGCACCGCGATCTCGTCGTACGCGTCGTACTCGATCGACTCCGGCACCGACTGCTCGACGACGAAGACCTCGGTCCGCACGGCGAAGCAGGCCTTCAGGTCCTCGTCCGTGACGGCGACCCGTACGACGACGCCACCGCCGGCACATCCGTCCGCAGCGCCGCCCGCGGTCACTCGCTCTCCTTGCGGATCACGTCCAGCGCGTTCTGCAGGTCGGCCGGGTAGGTGCTCGCGAACTCGACCCACTGGCCGTCCGACGGGTGCTCGAACCCGAGCCGCACCGCGTGCAGCCACTGCCGGGTGAGCCCGAGGCGCTTCGCGACGGTCGGGTCGGCGCCGTAGGTCAGGTCGCCGACGCAGGGGTGCTTGTGGGCAGCCATGTGCACGCGGATCTGGTGCGTGCGGCCGGTCTCCAGCTTGATGTCCAGCAGCGAGGCGGCGCGGAAGGCCTCGATCAGGTCGTAGTGGGTGACGGAGGGCTTGCCCTCCTGGGTCACGGCCCACTTGTAGTCGGCGGTGGGGTGCCGGCCGATCGGCGCGTCGATCGTGCCGCTCATCGGGTCCGGGTGGCCCTGCACCAGCGCGTGGTAGCGCTTGTCGACGATCCGCTCGCGGAACTGGTTCTTCAGCGAGGTGTACGCGCGCTCCGACTTCGCGACGGCCATCAGGCCGGAGGTGCCGACGTCGAGGCGGTGCACGATGCCCTGGCGCTCGGAGGCGCCGGAGGTGGAGATGCGGTAGCCGGCGGCGGCGAGGCCGCCGATGACGGTGGTACCGGTCCAGCCGGGGCTGGGGTGGGCGGCGACGCCGACCGGCTTCATGATGACGACGATGTCGTCGTCGTCATGGACGATCTCCATGCCGGGAACGGGCTCGGCGACGAGCTCGACCTTCCGCGGCGGTTCGGGCATCTCGACTTCGAGCCAGGCGCCACCGTGCACACGCTCGGACTTCCCGACGACACTGCCGTCGACCAGCACCTTTCCCGCGGCCGCAAGTTCGGCCGCCTTCGTCCGGGAAAATCCGAACATACGGGCGATCGCGGCGTCGACGCGCTCGCCCTCGAGGCCATCGGGTACGGGCAGGGTGCGGATCTCGGGAATCGTACTCACCTGTCGAGTATGCAGGACTCGGCAGAAGACCATTCCCGCGATCAGCCCGTGGACGGCTTGCCGGACCGCTTGCCGACCCGCTCGCCGGACCGCTCGCCGGCTCAGTCCTTGTGGACGGTGCCGTCCGGGTCCAGGCCCTTGAAGGACAGCAGGACGATCAGGATCCCGCCGCACACGATCGCCGAGTCCGCGAGGTTGAAGACCGCGAAGTGGGCGGGCGCGATGAAGTCGACGACCGCTCCGCGGAAGACGCCCGGCGAGCGGAAGATCCGGTCGGTCAGGTTGCCCAGCGCCCCGCCCAGCAGCAGGCCCAGCGCGATCGCCCAGGGCAGGCTGTAGAGCTTCCGCGCCAGCCGCACGATCACCACGATGACCGTGGCGGCGATGCAGGTGAAGATGATCGTGAAGGCCTCGCCGAAGCCGAAGGCGGCTCCGGGGTTGCGGATCGCGTCGAACTTCAGCAGGTCGCCGATCACCTGGATCGACGGCTGGTGCTCCAGCTTCGCGACGACCAGCATCTTGCTGCCCAGGTCGATCAGGTAGGCGAGAAGCGCCACGACCAGCAGCGCGACGATCCGCCGCCGCCCCTTGGGCGCGACGGATTCGGGCTGGGTGCCGTCTTCCCCGACCTCCGGCGTACCGATGATGCGCTCCGCCTCTGCCACGTCAGTCCCTCGAAAGCTAGAACCAGGTTGTTGGCCGGCACCGCGCCGGCCGGCCCGCCAGGTTCCCGGACCCTGACGAGACACGAGAGTACGTCAGGGCACCCTTGGGCCGCCGCCCCGGCCGGACCCCGCAGGAGCCCGCAGGACCCCGCAGGAGCCCGCAGGGACCGTCCGGGGCCGTGCGGGGCCCGCCCGGCCCGCGCCCGGGTCCGCTCAGCCCGCGCTCAGTGCCGCCGCTCCTGCTTCTGCTTGCAGTCCACGCACAGCGTGGCCCGCGGGAAGGCCTGCATCCGCGCCTTGCCGATGGGCTGGCCGCAGTTCTCGCAGAGGCCGTACGTGCCCGCCTCCAGCCGTTCCAGCGCGCGCTCGGTCTGCTCCAGCATCGAGTTGGCGTTGGCGGCGAGGGCGAGCTCGGACTCCCGGGTGATGTTCTTGGTCCCGGTGTCGGCCTGGTCGTCGCCCGCGCCGTCGCCGGAGTCCCTCATCAGCCCGGAAATGGCCTCGTCGGAGGCCTGGAGCTCGGCGCGCAGCCGCAGGATCTCGCTCTCCAGCTCGGCCCGCGCGTCGGCGACCTCCGCCGGGGTCCAGGGGTCCTCGCCGGGCCGTACGGCGAGCTCGCCGGGCGCCAGGCCCGCCGTGCCCCGCGCCTTGGGCAGCCCGCTGGTCGCGGCGGCGGCCGTCTTCCTGGCCGTGCCGGTGCTCTTCTTGGCAACCACTTTCCGGGCTCCCGTCTCGTGCGCGGCCTGCGCCGCCCCCTCGGCCCCGGCCGCCTTGGCCGTGGCCTTCTTCGCGGCCGTCTTCTTGACGGCGGCCGCCCTCTCGGCGGGCGCCGTCCCGGCAGCCGCCTTCTTCGCGCCGGCGGCCTTCGTCCCGGCCGCCTTCTTCGTGGCCGCCGCCTTCTTCCCGGCGGCAGCACCTTCCACCGGTCCGGCCTCCGGATCGCGGGCCGCCACCTCCGTCACCGGCTCCTGCGCCGGCTTCTCCGCAGCCTTCCCGACAGCCTTCTTGGCAGTACTCCCGGCGGTCTTCTTCGCCACCATGGCCGCGGCCCCTTCACATACTGTGATCATTGCTCGCGAATCGTGCCGGAACGATAAATCGCCTCCGGCCCCGCGGCAACGGGGCACGCGTCCATCGAGGTCAACCTGCATCCGTTGTGCCCAGCAGGAAGCCCGGTAATCCGCCCCACCCGCCCCACCGCACCCCGGAGCGGCCCATCGGCCCATTCGGGTCAATCGGGTCTCGGACCCGGGTCCGGTCCGGGTCCGGTCCGGGTCCGGTCGGGACCGGTCGGGACCCGGTCCGGAGACCGGTTGCGACCCCCGGCCCGGACCCCGGTCCGCGCCCCGCCCGGACCCCCGCGCCACGCCCCGTAAACCGGTCTGCCGACCTGCCCCCCGGCCCGTACACTGGGCCCAGCGAGAGGCATGGATGGGGACGAGTAGCGTCGGACGCAGCCAGGAGCGACCCGGGGACGGTGAGAGCCCGGGGGCGAGCGCGATGCGAAGGATCACCCCGGAGCCGCCGGAAGAAAGCCCACCGGGATTCCCGTAGGGCGAGTAGAACCGGCTTCGCACCCCAATGAGGGGGCCGACGGACCGCAGGTCCGCAGGCCAAGGAGGGTGGTACCGCGGGAGCAGCTTCACTTCGGCTCTCGTCCCTCCGGACGGAAGTGACACCCCGCCGGAGGAAGAGTTCAGCCTCATGACCACACCGCCGCAGTACCGCCCGGTACCCGCCCAGGTCGACCTGCCTGCCCTTGAGCACGCCGTCCTCGACTTCTGGCGCGAGAGCAAGACCTTCGCCAAGACCCTGGAGCAGTCCGAGGGACGCCCCGAGTGGGTCTTCTACGAGGGCCCGCCCACCGCGAACGGCATGCCCGGCGCGCACCACATCGAGGCCCGCGTCTTCAAGGACGTCTTCCCCCGGTTCCGCACCATGCGCGGCTACCACGTGGCCCGCAAGGCCGGCTGGGACTGCCACGGCCTGCCCGTCGAGCTCGCCGTCGAGAAGGAACTGGGCTTCAACGGCAAGAAGGACATCGAGGCGTACGGCATCGCCGAGTTCAACGCCAAGTGCCGCGAGTCCGTGACCCGCCACACCGACGCCTTCACCGAGCTCACGAACCGCATGGGCTACTGGGTCGACCTGGACGACGCCTACCGCACCATGGACCCCGAGTACGTCGAGTCCGTGTGGTGGTCGCTGAAGGAGATCTTCAACAAGGGCCTGCTCACCCAGGACCACCGCGTCGCCCCCTGGTGTCCCCGCTGCGGCACCGGCCTCTCGGACCACGAGCTGGCCCAGGGCTACGAGACGGTCGTCGACCCCTCGGTCTACGTCCGCTTCCCGCTGACCTCCGGCCCCCTCGCGGGCCGGGCCGCGCTCCTCGTCTGGACGACCACCCCGTGGACCCTGGTGTCCAACACGGCCGTGGCCGCGCACCCCGACGTCACCTACGTCGTCGCCACCAACGGCGAGGAGCAGGTGGTCGTCGCCCAGCCGCTGCTGGAGAAGTCCCTCGGCGAGGGCTGGGAGGCCACCGGCGAGTCCTTCACGGGCAAGGAGATGGAGCGCTGGACGTACCAGCGCCCCTTCGAGCTCATCGAGTTCCCCGCCCCCGCCCACTACGTCGTGAACGCCGAGTACGTCACGACCGAGGACGGCACCGGTCTGGTCCACCAGTCCCCCGCCTTCGGCGCCGACGACCTCGCGGTCTGCCGCGCGTACGGCCTGCCCGTCGTGAACCCGGTCCGCCCCGACGGCACCTTCGAGGAGGAGGTCCCGCTCGTCGGCGGGGTCTTCTTCAAGAAGGCCGACGAGAAGCTGACCGCCGACCTGGACGCGCGCGGCCTGCTCTTCAAGCACATCGCCTACGAGCACAGCTACCCGCACTGCTGGCGCTGCCACACCGCCCTGCTCTACTACGCGCAGCCGTCCTGGTACGTCCGCACCACCGCCGTCAAGGACGCGATGCTGCGGGAGAACGAGAAGACCAACTGGTTCCCGGACTCCGTCAAGCAGGGCCGCTTCGGCGACTGGCTGAACAACAACATCGACTGGGCGCTGTCCCGCAACCGCTACTGGGGCACCCCGCTGCCCATCTGGCGCTGCGAGGAGAACCACCTCACCTGCGTAGGCTCGCTCGCCGAGCTGAGCGACCTGACGGGCACGGACCAGTCGAACCTGGACCCGCACCGCCCGTACATCGACGAGGTCACCTTCCCCTGCACGGCGGAGGGCTGCGAGCTCACCGCCGTCCGCGTGCCGGAGGTCATCGACGCCTGGTACGACTCGGGTTCGATGCCGTTCGCGCAGTGGGGATACCCGCACAAGAACAAGGAGATCTTCGAGAAGCGCTACCCGGCGCAGTTCATCTCGGAGGCCATCGACCAGACGCGCGGGTGGTTCTACACGCTGATGGCGGTCGGCACCCTCGTCTTCGACAAGTCCTCCTACGAGAACGTGGTCTGCCTGGGCCACATCCTCGCCGAGGACGGCCGCAAGATGTCCAAGCACCTGGGCAACACCCTCGAACCGATCCAGCTGATGGACACGCACGGCGCCGACGCCGTGCGCTGGTTCATGGCGGCCGGCGGCTCCCCGTGGGCGGCGCGCCGCGTGGGCCACGGCACCATCCAGGAGGTCGTCCGCAAGACGCTCCTCACGTACTGGAACACGGTCGCCTTCCAGGCCCTGTACGCCCGCACCTCGAACTGGGCCCCCTCGGCCGCCGACCCGGCGCCCGCGGACCGCACCGTCCTGGACCGCTGGCTGCTCTCGGAGCTCCACACCCTCACGACCGAGGTCACCGAGGCGATGGAGGCGTACGACACCCAGCGCGCCGGCAAGCTCCTCTCCTCCTTCGTGGACGACCTCTCCAACTGGTACGTCCGCCGCTCGCGGCGCCGCTTCTGGCAGGGCGACGCGGCCGCGCTGCGCACCCTGCACGAGGTCGTGGAGACGGTCACCCGCCTCCTCGCCCCGCTCACCCCCTTCATCACGGAGCGGGTCTGGCAGGACATGGTCGTCCCGGTCACCCCGGACGCCCCGGAGTCGGTGCACCTGACCACGTGGCCGGTTCCGGACGCCTCGGCGATCGACCCGGAGCTGTCCCGGCAGATGCTGCTGGTACGCCGCCTCGTGGAGCTGGGCCGCGCCACGCGGGCCGAGTCGGGCGTGAAGACCCGTCAGCCGCTCTCCCGCGCGCTGGTCGCCGTATCGGGCTTCGAGACCCTCTCCCCCGAGCTGCACTCGCAGATCACGGAGGAGCTGAACGTCTCCTCGCTGGCCTCCCTCTCGGAGGTCGGCGGGTCCCTGGTCGACACCACGGCCAAGGCGAACTTCCGTGCGCTGGGCAAGCGGTTCGGCAAGGGCGTGCAGGACGTGGCGAAGGCGGTGGCCGCGGCCGACGCGGCGGCGCTGTCCCTGGCCCTGCGCTCCGGCTCCGCCGTGGTCGAGGTGGACGGTTCGCCGGTCACCCTCACCCCCGAGGAGGTCATCATCACGGAGACCCCGCGCGAGGGCTGGTCGGTGGCCTCCGACTCGGGCGCGACGGTGGCCCTGGACCTGGAGATCACTCCGGAGCTGCGGCTCGCGGGCCTGGCCCGTGACGCGATCCGCCTGATCCAGGAGGCCCGGAAGAACTCCGGCCTGGACGTGGCCGACCGCATCGCCCTGCGCTGGTCCACCTCGGACCCGGAGCTGACGACGGCCCTGACGGACCACGCCGCGCTCATCGCCGACGAGGTCCTGGCCACGGACTACGCCTCCGGCGGGGCGGACGCGTCGTACGGCGACCCCTTCACGGACGAGCCCCTCGGCCTCACCTTCCGCCTCCGCAAGGCGTAGCCCCCCGGCCGCAGCGGCCCGTACCCCTCCCCGGGGTGCGGGCCGCTTCGCGTTTCCCCCTCGAACGCCGGCCACATCCAGCCCCTCCGGCGTTTGAGGAGCGGGGTCTGGGGCGGAGCCCCAGGGAACGGGCGAAGGGCGGGTAGGGGAACTCCGCCCCGCGCAGCGGCATCCCGCCACCGGGCCGGGGCACGGAAAACGGGCCGGGCCCGGTGCCCCCGAAGGGGAACCGGGCCCGGCCCGAACCGTCTGCCGACGGCTACCGCTTAGTTGTCGTCCTCGTCGATCAGGAAGCCCCGCATGGGAGACGGCGCCTGCTGCATCGGCTGCGGACCAGCCGGCCGCACCGGAGCCATCGGCTGCGTCATCGCCGGGGACATCTGCTGCTGGCCGCCACCGTAGGAGGGGGCCATCGGGGACGGACCGCCCATCGGCGACGGGCCACCCATCGACGGACCACCCATGGAGTGCATCGCACCGGCCGGGGCCATCGACGGGGTCGGCGACGGCGGCAGCGCGGGACCGGCGGGGTTCCGCGGCGGAGCCAGCGAGTCGTCGGCCTGCGTCTCCAGCTGGCGCAGCTGCGATTCCAGGTAGGACTTCAGACGGGTGCGGTACTCGCGCTCGAAGCCCCGCAGGTCCTCGACCTTGCGCTCCAGCGTGGCGCGGGCGGACTCCAGGGAGCCCATCGCGACGCGGTGCTTCTCCTGCGCGTCCCGCTCCAGCGCGTCGGCCTTGGCGCGGGCGTCCCGCTCTAGACCCTCGGCGCGCGACCGGGCCTCGCCGACGATCTTGTTGGCCTCGGAGCGGGCCTCCGCGATCGCCTGGTCGGCGGTCTGCTGCGCGAGCGACAGGACGCGGGCGGCGCTGTCGCCACCGGGACCCTGCTGCGGAAGCTGCTGCGGCTGCTGGTGCATCTGCTGGCCCATGGGCTGCATCTGCTGGCCCATCGGCTGCATCTGCTGACCCATCGGCTGGCCCATCTGCTGGCCCATCTGCTGGCCGAGCGGGTTCTGGCCACCCATGGACTGCTGCTGCTGTCCCTGCATCGGGCCGCCCATCGGACCGGGACCCTGCTGGCCCATGCCCTGCTGACCCATGCCCTGCTGGCCCATCTGCTGCTGGCCCATCTGCTGCTGCCCACCCATGGTGTGCTGCTGCTGCATGGGGTTGCCCATCGGGCCGGGGCCCTGCGGACCGTGCCCACCGGGGCCGGCCGGAAGCTGGGGCGGACCACCCTGGAGCTGCGGCTGACCCATCGGGGGCTGCTGCTGCGGGGGGCCGGATATGGCCGCGGGCACGGGGGCGCCGGGGCCGCGCTGGTCCTGGGGCTCGGGCTTGCGCATGCCCTGCTGCTGCTGGTTCTGTGCGGCGGCACGCGTGGCGGCCGCCAGCTTGGCGCGCAGGTCCTCGTTCTCGCGCAGCAGGCGCGTCAGTTCGGACTCGACCTCGTCGAGGAAGGCGTCGACCTCGTCCTCGTCATAGCCTTCTCGCAGGCGGACGGTCGTGAACTGCTTGTTCCGCACGTCCTCGGGAGTCAGCGGCATGTCTTCTTCACCTCTACGTAGTCGTCGGCAGTCGGCAGGACCGTATCGGGACTGTCCCCGCGCCTGCGGGGAAGCTCATCGTTCACACGCTTCTCGCAGCGGTGCTCACGAAACTGATGAGGATGTAAACGATGATCATCAGAACGAAGAAGGACAGGTCGAGTGCCACGCCCCCGAGACGCAACGGCGGGATGAGCCGCCGAAGGAGCTTGAGCGGTGGATCGGTGACAGTGTAGGTGGCCTCCAGAACGACCACCATCGCCTTGCCGGGTGTCCATGAACGTGCGAACTGGAACACGTAGTCCATGACCAGTCGGAAGATCAGCACGATGAGGAAGCACATCAGCGCGATGTAAACCACTTGCAGTGCTACGCCCATCCCGCGCTTCCCTCTCCCCTGCTTCCGCCCTGTACCCGGTCCCGTATCTGACGGATCGGTCTAGCTTTGGTTGAAGAACCCGCCCTCCGCGATGCGGGCCTTGTCCTCCGCCGTGACATCGACGTTAGCAGGAGACAGCAGGAACACCTTCTGTGTCACGCGTTCAATGCTGCCGTGCAAACCGAAGACGAGACCGGCGGCGAAGTCGACAAGACGCTTCGCGTCCGTGTCGTCCATCTCCGTGAGATTCATGATCACCGGAGTGCCCTCACGGAAGTGTTCCCCGATGGTACGGGCCTCGTTGTACGTCCGGGGGTGCAGCGTCGTGATGCGGTACGGCTCCCGCTCGGAGACGACCTTGGGCATGATCACGGGGGCGTTCTTCTCCAGATTCGAGCGTTCGGGTGTGATGGACGCCACGGGGGCAATTCGCGCAGGACGTCCGTTTTCAACCGGCATTGGGATGGGTTCCCTTGGCGCCGGAGGCTGGGCGACTCGTACCGGTTCGTCCGATACGGGCGTTTGATGCGGAACGGGTTGCTGTCGGCGGTCCCGGTCGCGCGACCGCTCCGGCTCCGGCTCGGGTTCGAACTCGTCGTCGGGGTCGTACCCCGGGTTGTCGTACCGGTCGTCCTCCACGAGGCCGAGGTAGACCGCCATCTTGCGCATCGCGCCGGCCATTCTCTGAGTCCTCCGCTCTGTGGTGGATCGCCCTGTCGCAGGTGTCTCGCCGTGTCACGAATGTCACCAACTGCCCGCGATCCACGTGGCCTGTCCGCTCATCAGCGGAAATGACCATATTTTCTGCTGTGGTCCGACTTTCTTCGCGACGTTACCCGAGCCGGGGTCTCGCGCCGAGTACCGCAGTGCCGACGCGTACATGTGTCGCACCGGCCGCAACGGCCTGTTCCAGGTCTGCGCTCATCCCGGCCGACACCATCGTGGCAGCCGGATGGTCCGCGCGCAGGCGGGATGACAATTCCACCAGCCGCTCGAAGGCCGCCTGTTCGCGTCCCGCGTAGTGCCCGGCCAGCGGAGCGACCGTCATGAGGCCGTCGATGCGCAGTCCGGGAGCCGCGGCCACGAGGTCCGCCAGCTCGGCGAGCTGCTCGGGCGCCACGCCTCCGCGGGTCCCCCGCTCGCCCGACTCGGCGTCGAGGGCGATCTGCACGAGGCAGCCCAGTTCCCGTCCGGCGCCTTCCGCGGCCGCCGAGAGGGCCGTGACGAGCTTGGGGCGGTCGACGGACTGCACGAGGTGCGCGTATCCCGCCACGGAACGGACTTTGTTCGTCTGCAACTGGCCGACGAAGTGCCAGGTGAGGCCCAGATCCGCGCAGGCCTCGGCCTTGGGGGCCGCGTCCTGGTCCCGGTTTTCCGCCACGTGACGGACCCCCAGGTCCGCCAGCAGTCGTACGTCGCTCGCCGGGTAGGTCTTGGTGACCACGATGAGGGTCACCTCTTCCCGCTTGCGCCCGGCGGCCGCGCAGGCGGCTCCGATCCGGTCCTCCACGTGCGCGAGGTTCGAGGCGAGCTCGGACTTACGATCCGTCATTCTTCAGTCCAACCAGACATATCCGGCAAGCCGCCCGGTCATCCGGTCGCGGCGGTACGAGAAGTGGTCCCGCGACTCCAGTGTGCAGAACGGGGACCGGCCGATGTCGGCCACCCCCGCCTCCGCGAGCTGGGCCCGCACTCCGGCCACCACGTCGACGGCCGGTGTTCCCCAGCTCGTCTCGGCGTAGGCGGCCGGCACCACCTCGGCGACCGCGGCCCGCATCTCGGCGGGAACCTCGTAGCAGCGTCCGCACACCGCGGGTCCGGTACGGGCCACCATGCGGGCGGGGTCCGCCCCGAGCGCGACCATCGCCTCTACGGCGGCGCCCACGACTCCGGCGACCAGTCCGGGCCGCCCGGCGTGGGCGGCTCCCGCGATGCCGGCGACCGGGTCGGCCAGCAGGACGGGGGTGCAGTCGGCGGTGAGGACCGCGAGGGCGAGCCCCCGACGGGCGGTCACCACCGCGTCCACCGAAGGGATCTCCCGGTCGGAGCCCCACGGGCCGTCGACCACCGCCACGTCCCGGCCGTGCACCTGGTTCATCCAGACCACCCGGTCCGGCGCGATGCCCAGCGCCTTCGCCGCGGCGGCCCGGTTCGCACGAACGGCGGCCGGGTCGTCTCCGACCGCGCCGCCGAGATTGAGCTCCTCGTACGGAACGGCGCTCACCCCGCCCCACCGGTCGGTGAAGGCGAAGTGGGCGCCGCTCTCGCTGTACTGCTCCAAGGTCACTTCAAGAAGTCCGGGACGTCCAGTTCCTCGGCCGGGCTGTCCTGGTACGGCCGGGCCGTCGGGACCTGCGGGGCCGGAGCCTCGGCGACCGGGATCGGCTCGCTGCGGACCGGCTCCTCGCGCGGGGTGACCGAGCCGAGTCCGCCGAAGGCCGGGCGGGCCGGCTCGGCGGCACGGACCGGAGCCGGGGCCGGCTCCTCGCGCTTGGTGGAGGCCGCGCCGATGACGTTGTCGCGGCGGGCCGGAGGCTGTCCGCCGTCGAACCCGGCAGCGATGACGGTGACCCGTACCTCGTCGCCGAGCGCGTCGTCGATGACGGCTCCGAAGATGATGTTCGCCTCGGGGTGCGCGGCCTCGCTCACCAGCTGCGCGGCCTCGTTGATCTCGAAGAGACCGAGGTCCGAGCCACCGGAGATGGAGAGCAGCACGCCGCGGGCGCCGTCGATGGACGCCTCCAGCAGCGGCGAGGAGATCGCCATCTCGGCGGCGGCCACCGCGCGGTCGTCGCCGCGGGCCGAGCCGATGCCCATCAGTGCCGAGCCCGCCTCGGACATCACGGACTTGACGTCCGCGAAGTCGAGGTTGATCAGACCCGGGGTGGTGATGAGGTCGGTGATGCCCTGGACGCCGGACAGCAGGACCTGGTCCGCCGACTTGAAGGCGTCCAGGACGCTGACCTGGCGGTCCGAGATGGACAGCAGGCGGTCGTTGGGGATGACGATGAGGGTGTCGACCTGCTCGCGGAGCTGGGCGATGCCGTCCTCGGCCTGGTTCGCGCGGCGCCGGCCCTCGAAGGTGAACGGCCGGGTGACCACACCGATCGTCAGGGCGCCCAGCGAGCGCGCGATGTTGGCGACGACGGGTGCGCCGCCCGTTCCGGTGCCGCCGCCTTCTCCGGCGGTGACGAAGACCATGTCGGCCCCCTTGAGGACCTCCTCGATCTCCTCGCGGTGGTCCTCTGCCGCCTTACGGCCGACATCGGGGTTGGCGCCGGCGCCAAGACCCCGGGTGAGTTCCCGGCCGACGTCGAGCTTGACGTCGGCGTCGCTCATCAACAGCGCCTGGGCGTCTGTGTTGATGGCGATGAACTCGACGCCCTTGAGACCGACCTCGATCATTCGGTTGATGGCATTGACACCACCGCCGCCGACACCGATGACCTTGATGACTGCGAGGTAGTTCTGCGGTGCTGCCACGTCGAAGGCCTCTCGCCTCGAGTTACGTGTCGTTCGCCTCGCGGGCCTGCGGTGCGACGACTGATGCCGAAATTGGGACGGTTCGTACACGCCGACCCGAACCCTAACCCTGAAGTTTAGGGTTATGAGTGTGTCTGTTCCTTGGACTCTTCCGAACAGGACACTAAGTCGACAAGTAGCGCGTGTTCAACGAACACGCCGAACCTCCCGTTTTTCTTTTCACCCTATGTGATCACCCGTATCGGTGGCCAACCAGGGTGCGACGCTGTTCGACCGGACGTCAACTACCGGACACCGCCGGGGCGGTGGGGACGCTCACGTCGAATCGGTCAGCCTTGGGCGAGGCCTTCAGGAGCGCCGCCAGCGCGCGGCCCTTCGCCTCGCCCTGTTCACCGCTCCCCCAGACCACCGACCGGCCGCCGGTCAACTCCAGTACGACCGAGTCGTAGGACCGGACCTTGACCTGCGCGGTCTCCTTGCGGACGGATTCCGGGAGGACGCCGGCGATCTGGACGGCCTCGCGCAGCAGCCGTTCCTCGTCGAACCGGCGGCCGCTCGGAGACTGCTGGGCACTCAGTTCGAGGAGCGGAACACCCGCCGGCGCTTGTCCGACCGTGTCGAATCGCACACCGGATGCGTCCACTTCCACAAACTGCGCGCCCTTCTTGATGAGCAGAACGGGCTTGCGTTCCGTCACCTTCAGCCCGATTCCGTGCGGCCAGGCCCGCACCACATCGACCGAATCGATACGGGGCAGGCGGCCGCGGAGCCGGGCTTCGATCTCGTCGGTGTCCACGGACACCAGGGGTGCGCCGACCGGAACGGCCGCCGCCGCCAGTACCTGGTCCCGGGTCAGGACCTCGGTACCGGTGGCGGTGACCTTCTCGACCCGGAGCCAGGAGGAGCCGTAGAGCACCCAGGTGCAGCCGGCCGCCAGGAGCAGCGCGAGGACCACGCCGGCGACCACCAGGGGGCCGCGGCGCAGCCCTCCCGGGAGCCGCCCGCCGGCGCCCGGGCCGCGGGTTCCCCCGGGGCCGGATCCCTTGGGCGGCTTGGGCGACTTGGGGGCCTTCGGGGTCCCCAGCCGCTTGAGGGGGCCGGAGCCCTTCCCGGCGGCTCCCGGACCGCCACGCTGCGCGGTGCTCGCTCCGGCCACTCCTGTGCCTCCTGCGTCGGTGCTTCCCGCGTCAGCGGGCTCTGTTGGCTGCGATCGCCTCGTACACCATGCCGACGAGCAGCTCGTCCGCGTCCCGGCGGCCGAACTCGGCGGCGGCGCGGGACATCTCGTACAGCCGGTGCGGGTCGGCGAGCACCGGGAGGACCTGGCTGAGCACCCACTGGGGCGTCAGTTCCGCGTCGTCCACGAGCAGGCCGCCGCCGGCCTTGACCACCGGCTGGGCGTTGAGCCGCTGTTCGCCGTTGCCGATCGGCAGCGGGACGTAGGCGGCGGGCAGCCCGACGGCGGAGAGTTCGGCGACGGTCATCGCGCCCGCGCGGCACAGCATCATGTCGGCGGCGGCGTACGCGAGATCCATCCGGTCCACGTACGGTACCGGCACATAAGGCGGCATCCCGGGCATGTTGTCGACACGCGGCAGTTCGTTCTTCGGGCCGACCGCGTGCAGGATCTGGACCCCGGAGCGCTGGAGGGTCGGCGCGACCTGCTCGATCACCTCGTTGAGGCGCCGGGCGCCCTGCGAGCCGCCGGAGACCAGCAGCGTCGGCAGGTTGGGGTCCAGGCCGAAGGCGGCGCGCGCCTCCGGGCGGACCAGCGCCCGGTCGAGGGTGGAGATGGAGCGGCGCAGCGGGATGCCGATGTAGCGGGCGCCCCGCAGCTTGCTGTCGGGCGTGGAGACCGCGACGGCGTGCGCGTACCGGGAGCCGATCTTGTTGGCCAGTCCGGGCCGGGCGTTGGCCTCGTGGACGATGATCGGCACCCCGAGGCGCTTGGCCGCGAGGTAGCCGGGCAGGGCCACGTAGCCGCCGAAGCCGACGACGCAGTCGGCCTTGGTCCGTACGAGGATCTCCTCCGCGGCCTTGATGGTGCCGCGCAGCCGTCCTGGGACGGTGATCAGCTCGGGCGTGGGCCTACGGGGCAACGGGACGGCCGGGATCAGTCCCAGCTCGTAGCCGCGCTCTGGCACCAGGCGGGTTTCGAGTCCGCGTTCGGTGCCGAGGGCGGTGATGCCCACGGAAGGGTCCTGCCTGCGCAGGGCGTCCGCGAGGGCCAGCGCCGGCTCGATGTGGCCGGCGGTCCCCCCACCGGCGAGTACGACATGCACCGAAATTCACCGCTCTCCGGACGGACGCTTCTTGACGCGCCGTCTCATCGACTTCCATCTCTGCCCGGTCCGCGGCCGGCCGTTCTTGGGCCTCCGCATCGCGAGCGCCGCCCGTGCCGCCGGCTCCTCCCGCGCGAAGGCGATGAGCAGTCCGACCGCGAACATGGTCGGCAGCAGGGCCGACCCGCCGTAGGAGAACAGCGGGAGCGGGACCCCGGCGATCGGCAGCAGACCGAGTACCGCACCGATGTTGATCACGGCCTGTGCCGTGATCCAGGTGGTCACGCCTCCCGCGGCAAACCGTACGAAGGGGTCCTCCGTGCGTCCGGCCACGCGGATACCCGCATAGCCTAGGGCCGCGAACAGGGCGAGCACCGACAGCGTCCCCGCCAGCCCCAGTTCCTCGCCGGTGATGGCGAAGATGAAGTCGGTGTGGGCCTCTGGCAGTTGCCCCCATTTTTCCACACTGGCACCCAGTCCGGAACCGAACCATCCGCCCGATGCGAGGGCGTAGATTCCGTGCACGGCCTGCCAGCACAGCCCGTTTTCGGGCAGCTCGGACACTCCGATGCACTGGAGCCGGTCCATGCGGTGCGGGCTGGTCTTGATGAGCAGGGCGACGAGCACGCCCACGAAGGCCAGTACCCCCGCGAACATCCGCGTCGGCGCCCCGGCCAGCCACAACAGGCCGAACAGGATGGCTCCGAGGATCATCGCGGTGCCCATGTCCCCGCCCAGCATGATGAGCCCGAGCAGCAGGAAGGTGACCGGGACCAGCGGCACCAGCAGGTGTTTCCACTGGCTCAGCAGGTCCTTGTCGCCCTTGCGGGCCAGCAGGTCGGCTCCCCACAGGATGAGGGCCAGTTTGCCGAACTCACTGGGCTGGAGCATGAACGGACCGCCAAGGGAGATCCAATTCTGGTTGCCGTTGATCGACACCCCTATCCCGGGAACCTGGACCAGGACCATCAGGAAGAGCGTGCCGGTGAGCACGGGGTAGGACAGCGCCCGGTGGAGTTTGACGGGCATCCGGGAGGCGGTCAGGAGCAGTACGGCGCCGATCGCGGCCGCCAGGAACTGCTTCTTGAAGAAGTACGCGTCGCCCAGGCCGAGCTGGAGCGCCTTGATCATGGAGGCCGAGTAGACCATCACCAGGCCGAGCACGGTGATGAGCAGCGAGCTGCCGAAGATCAGGTAATACGCCGTGAGGGGCCGGTCCCAGGCCCGGCGCAGCCGGCGCTGGGTGCGCCGCAGCCCGGTGAGCGGGCCGCCGCCGGCGGGCCGCCGGGGACGCGCCGCGGGGCGGGCCCGGCCCAGCACTCCCCGGCCGGTCCTGGACGCGCCGGGTCTGGCGCCCCTGGCTTCCCCGGCTCCCTTGGCGGTCTTTTCGGCGGACGGCCGCCGCCCCGGCAGGACTTGCTTGGCCGGCATCTGTGATCTTCCCCTCCAACTCGTACGAGGCGAGCAGCCGGTCGGCCGGAGGGAACCTGCCCTGGATCGAGCCGGACCTAGGCCTGCTCGGCGGCCAGTTCGCGCACCGCGTCGGCGAACGCGTCCCCACGCTTGCTGTAGTTCGCGAACATGTCCATCGAGGCACAGGCAGGTGCCAGCAGAACCGTGTCGCCCGGCTCCGCGAGCCGGGCCGCTTCCCGGACCGCCGCGAGCATCGCCCCAGTGTCGGTCCGTGCGAGGTCCACGACCGGGACCTCCGGGGCGTGTCGCGCCAGCGCCTCGGCGATCAGGGCCCGGTCGGCGCCGAGCAGGACGACGCCCCGCAGCCGCTTCGCGGCCTTCTGCACGAGCTCGTCGAAGGTCGCGCCCTTGGCGAGGCCGCCGGCGATCCAGACCACCGGCTCGAAGGCCGCCAGGGAGGCTTCCGCGGCGTGGGTGTTGGTGGCCTTGGAGTCGTCGACGTACGTGACCCCGCCCACCTCGTCCACGTGGCTGACCCGGTGGGCGTCCGGGCGGAAGTCGCGCAGTCCGTCGCGGACGGCGCGCGGCTCCACGCCGAAGGCGCGGGCCAGGGCCGCGGCCGCGAGGGCGTTGGCGATGTTGTGCGGGGCGGGCGGGTTGACGTCCGCGACCTCGGCGAGTTCCTGGGCGTTCTTCTGCCGGTTCTCCACGAAGGCCCGGTCGACGAGGATGCCGTCGACTACGCCGAACATGGAGGGTCCGGGGGCGCCGAGGGTGAAGCCGATGGCCCGGCAGCCCTCTTCCACGTCCGCCCCGACGACCAGGTCCTCGGTGGCCTTGTCCGCGGCGTTGTAGACGCAGGCGACCGTGTTGCCCTCGTAGATCCGGCCCTTGTCGGCGGCGTACGCCTCCATCGAGCCGTGCCAGTCGAGGTGGTCCGGGGCCAGGTTCAGGACGGCCGCGGAGTGGGGGCGCACCGAGGGCGCCCAGTGCAGCTGGTAGCTGGAGAGCTCGACGGCGAGTACGTCGTACTGCTCCTCGCCGAGCACCACGTCGATGATCGGGGTGCCGATGTTGCCGACGGCGGCGGTCCTGAGGCCGGCGGCCCGCAGGATCGAGGCGAGCATCTGGGTGGTGGTGGTCTTGCCGTTGGTACCGGTGATCGCCAGCCAGGGGGCGGCGTCCGGCCCGCGCAGCAGCCAGGCGATCTCCACGTCGCCGACGACGTCCACGCCCGCGTCGGCCGCGGCCGCGAACAGCGGGCTGTCGGGCTTCCAGCCGGGTGAGGTGACGACCAGTTCGGTGCCCTCGGGCAGGGTCTGAGCGTCGCCGAGGCGTACGGAGATGCCCGCGGCTTCCAGTTCCGCGGCCCGGGCGCGGTGGCCCTCGCCGTCGCCGCCGTCCACGACGGTGACGACCGCGCCGAGGCCGGCCAGGGCGCGGGCGACGCTGATGCCGCTCACGCCGAGGCCGGCGACGGTGATGTTCTTGCCGTGCCAGGCGGTCACTTGTCGGCTGCCCATCCCGCGTAGAAGACGCCGAGGCCCACGATCACGCACATGCCCTGGATGATCCAGAACCGCACGACGACCAGGACTTCCGACCATCCCTTGAGTTCGAAGTGGTGCTGCAGCGGTGCCATCCGGAAGACGCGCTTGCCGGTCAGCTTGAAGGAGCCGACCTGGATGACGACCGACATGGTGATCAGGACGAAGAGTCCGCCGAGGAGCGCCATCAGGAACTCCGTGCGGGAGCAGATCGCCAGGCCGGCGAGCGCGCCGCCGAGGGCCAGCGATCCGGTGTCACCCATGAAGATCTTGGCGGGCGAGGTGTTCCACCACAGGAAGCCGAAGCAGGCGCCCATCAGGGCGGCGGCGACGACCGCGAGGTCCAGTGGGTCGCGCACCTCGAAACAGGCGGCCGGGTTGGTCAGGGTCTGCGCGTTGGCGCAGGACTCCTGGTACTGCCAGACGCCGATGAAGGTGTAGGCACCGAAGACCATCACGGCGGCGCCGGTGGCCAGGCCGTCGAGGCCGTCGGTGAGGTTCACGCCGTTGGACATCGCCAGGATCATGAACAGCGCCCAGACCACGAACAGCACCGGGCCGATCGACCAGCCGAAGTCCGTGACGAACGACAGCTTGGTGGAGGCGGGGGCGAGTCCGCGCGCGTCCTTGAACTGCAGCGCGAGCACCGCGAAGGCGATGCCGACGATCAGCTGGCCGGCCATCTTGGCCTTGGCCCGCAGACCGAGCGAACGCTGCTTGACGATCTTGATGTAGTCGTCGAGGAAGCCCACCACGCCCATGCCCGCCATCAGCAGGAGGACGAGGAGGCCCGAGAACGTCGGCTGGCTTCCGGTGATCACCTTGGTGAGGGCGTACGCGATCAGCGTGGCCAGGATGAAGGAGATGCCGCCCATGGTGGGCGTGCCCTTCTTCCCGGCGTGACCGCGCGGCCCGTCGTCCCGGATGAACTGGCCGTAGCCCTTGCGGGCCAGACCCTTGATCAGCAGCGGGGTGCCGATGAGCGTGAGGAAGAGTCCGATGACTCCGGAGAACAGGATCTGCCTCATCGGCCGGCGACCTCGCCGTCGAGCAGGGCCTGGGCCACCCGCTCCAGGCCGGCTGACCTGGAAGCCTTCACCAGCACGACGTCACCCGGGCGCAGTTCACTGCGCAACAGGTCGACCGCCGCCTGCGCGTCGGACACGAGCACCGACTCCTCACCCCACGAACCCTCGTTATATGCGCCCAGTTGCAGCCAGGAGGCTTCCCTGCCCCCGACCGCGACCAGCTTGCTCACGTTGAGCCGGACGACAAGCCGTCCGACCGCGTCGTGCTCGGCGAGCGCGTCGTCTCCGAGCTCGGCCATCGGGCCGAGCACCGCCCACGTGCGGCCCCCGTTCGCCTTGGCGGCACCGCCCATCGCGGCGAGTGCGCGCAGTGCGGCCCGCATGGACTCGGGGTTTGCGTTGTAGGCGTCGTTGACGATCGTCACGCCGTCCGCCCGCTCGGTGACCTCCATCCGCCACCGGGACAGGCTGCCCGCCCCGGAGAGCGCGATGGCGATCTCCTCGACGGACATGCCCAGTACGTGGGCGACGGCGGCCGCGGCGAGCGCGTTCGACACGTGGTGCTCACCGTACAGCCGCAAGGTCACGTCGCTGCACCCGGTCGGTGTTCGCAATGTGAAGGAAGGCTGTCCCCTGTCCGTCATCCGGACTTCGGTGGCCCGGATGTCGGCGTCCTCGGCCTCGCCGAACAGCACCGTACGCGCCTTCGTACGCCCGGCCATGGCACGTACCAGCAGGTCATCGGCGTTGAGGACGGCGATGCCGCCCTCCGCCTCCGACGGCAGGGCCTCGACCAGTTCGCCCTTGGCCTGCGCGATCTGCTCGCGGCCGCCGAACTCCCCGATGTGCGCGGTGCCGACGTTGAGGACCAGGCCGATGCGCGGGGGCGTCAGTCCGGCGAGGTAGGCGATGTGGCCGATGCCGCGGGCGCCCATCTCCAGGACCAGGTGCTGGGTGTCCTCGGTGACCCGCAGCGTCGTGATCGGCAGGCCGATCTCGTTGTTGAGGTTCCCCGGGGTCCACACGGTCGGCGCGTGGTGCTGGAGGACCTGGGCGATCAGGTCCTTGGTGGAGGTCTTTCCGGCGGAGCCGGTGAGGGCCACGACATCGGTGCCCAGCCGTTCGACGACGGACCGGGCGAGCGCGCCGAGGGCGGCCACCACGTCGGGGACGACGATGGCCGGGACGCCGACGGGCCGGGTGGCGAGGATGCCCACCGCACCGGCGGCGAGGGCGCGTTCGGCATAGTCGTGGCCGTCCACCCGCTCCCCGACGAAGGCGGCGAACAGGCTGCCGGCCTGCACCTCGCGGGAGTCGTAGACCACGGGGCCGGTGACCAGGACGGACGGATCCGGTATGTCGTGGGGCTGCCCGCCGGTGATGTCGGCGATCTCGGCGAGGGAAAGGGCGATCACTGGTTCACCTCGGCCTGTCGGGGACGCTGGCGTGCTTGGGTCTCGATGGCCGCGCGCAGGACCGCCCGGTCGTCGAAGGGGCGTACGACGCCCGCGGTGTCCTGGCCCTGCTCGTGGCCCTTGCCGGCCACCAGCACGGTGTCCCCGGCCTCGGCGCGCGCGACGGCGGTGGCGATGGCCGCCGCCCGGTCGGCGTCGACGAGGACGGTGCCCCGCTCGGCGGGCGGCACGGACACGGCGCCGCGGAACATCGCGGCGAGGATCCCGAGGGGGTCCTCGGAGCGCGGGTTGTCGGAGGTCAGTACGGCGGTGTCGGCGAACCGGGCGGCCGCGGCGCCCATCGGGGCCCGCTTGGTGGTGTCGCGGTCGCCGCCGCAGCCGATGACCACGTGCAGTTTGCCGGTGGTGACCTCGCGCAGGGCCCGCAGGACCGATTCGACGGCGTCCGTCTTGTGCGCGTAGTCCACGACGGCCAGGTACGGCTGTCCCGCGTCGACCCGCTCCAGGCGGCCGGGCACCCCGGGGACCGCGGCGACGCCGTCGGCGGCGGTCTGCGGGTCGAGGCCGGCCGCTGCGAGGGTCACGACGGCGGCCACGGTGTTGGCCACGTTGAACGGGCCGGGCAGCGGGGCGGTGGCCGTGACCCGCTCGCCCGCCGGACCCACCAGGGTCAGGGTCGAGTCCATGTGGCGCGAGACCACGTCCTCGGCCCGCCAGTCGGCCGCCGGGTCACCCGTGGCGGAGAACGTGACGACCGGGATCGGCGACTCCTTGGCCAGCCGGCGGCCGTACTCGTCGTCGACGTTGACCACGCCGAGGCGGGCGCGGCGCTCGGTGAAGAGCTGCGCCTTGGCCTGGAAGTAGTCCTCCATGTCGGAGTGGAACTCCATGTGCTCCGGGCTCAGGTTGTTGAAGACGGCCACGTCGAAGACGCAGCCGTCGACCCGGCCGAGCACCAGGGCGTGGCTGGAGACCTCCATGGCGACGGCCTCGACGCCGCGTTCGCGCATGACCGCGAACAGCGCCTGGAGGTCGGTGGCCTCGGGGGTGGTGCGCTCGGACTTGATGCGCTCGTCGCCGACGCGCATCTCGACGGTGCCGATGAGTCCCGTCTTGCGTCCGGCGCCGCGCAGGCCGCCCTCGACGAGGTACGCCGTGGTGGTCTTGCCGGAGGTGCCGGTGATGCCGATCTGGAGCAGGTCCCCGCCGGGCCGTCCGTAGACCGCGGCGGCCAGTTCTCCCATCCGGCCGCGCGGGTCGGCGACGGCGAGGACCGGGAGTCCGGTGGCCGCGGCGCGCTCCGCTCCGGCCGGATCGGTCAGCACGGCGGCGGCGCCGAGGGCGGCCGCCTGCGCGGCGAAGTCCGCGCCGTGCAGCTTGGCGCCGGGCAGGGCCGCGTACAGGTCTCCGGGACGCACGGCACGGGAATCGTGCGTGATGCCGGTGATCCGCGTCAGCGCGCCGGGGGTTTCCACTCCCAGCAGCTCCGCCAGCTCGCCGAGCGGTGTCGGGCGGACGGACAGGGGGCGTGGCGCTCCCGGCGGCGCTGCCGGTGCGTCGTTCTGGGTGGTTCTGGGCTGATCAGCGTGGGGCACGGCGGTGAGCGTACCGGGCCCGGCGGGCCGCTCGCGAAGCGAGGGCCCGGCCTCGGGGGCCTCGGGCCCGTGGTTCCCGGATTCGGGGGTGATCGTTGTCACTGATGGTGCCTCACGCTTTTCTGGGGCGGGCCGGCCGGTCGGCGGTCACTGACCCGGCTGCGGGCTCGGCTGGGGGCCGGGCTGCGCGCCGGGTTCGTAGGTGACCGGGAGTCCGGCGGGGGCGGTTCCGGTGGGAGCGATCTGGAGGGTTTTGAGGGCGAACTCCATGACCTTCTTGTAGATGGGCCCGCAGATCTGGCCACCGAAGTAACTGCCCTTGGTGGGGTTCTGGATGGCGCAGTAGACGGTGATGCGGGGATTGTCCGCGGGTGCGAAGCCCGCGAACGAAGCGGTGTAGCCCTTGTAGCGGCCGGTGGCCGGATCCACCCGGTTGGAGGTGCCCGTCTTGCCGCCGACCCGGTAGCCGGGGATCCGCGCCTTGGTGCCGGTGCCCTCCTGGTCGTCGACCACCGACTCCAGCATTTCCGCGAGGGTCTTGGCGGTCTCCTTGCTGACCACCTGGGTCTTCGCGGGCGCCGGGGCCGGGGTGAAGCGGCCGTCGGGGCCCTTGGTGCCGCGGACCAGGGTCGGGGCGATGCGGACCCCGCCGTTGGCGATGGTCGAGTACACGGAGGCCGCCTGCATGGCGTTGAGGGACAGGCCCTGGCCGAACGGGATCGTGTACTGCTGTGAAGTGGACCAGTCCCCGGGCTTGGCGAGGATGCCCCGGGACTCGCCGGGGTAGTTCAGCCCGGTGGGCCGGCCGATGCCGAACTTGTCCAGGTACGAGTACAGGACCTTGTTGGACTCGGGCTGCGTCGGGCCGAGCTGACCGGTGGCCAGGATGGTGCCGATGTTGGAGGACTTGGCGAGGACCCCGTTGAGGGTCAGGTACCAGGTCGGGTGGTCGATGTCGTCCTTGAAGAGCCGGTCGCCGCGGTGCAGCCGGTTGGGGACCTCGACGTGCGTGTCGGGCTTGGCCTTCTTCTCCTCCAGGACGGCCGCCATCGACATCACCTTGGCGGTGGAGCCGGGCTCGTACACGTCCTGGAGCGCGGCGTTGCCCATGGCGGCGGAGCTGGCCTTGGAGAGGTCGTTGGGGTCGAAGCCGGGGGCGTTGGCCATGGCGAGGACCTCGCCGGTGGTCGTGTCCTGGACGATGACGTACCCGCGGTCGGCCTCCGACTTGGCGACCTGCTCGGTGATGGCGCTCTGCGCGGCCCACTGGATGTCGCGGTCGATGGTCAGCTCGATGTCCTCGCCGGGCACGGCGGGCTTCTCGCTGGAACCGGCGGTCGGCACGCGGCGGCCACCCGACTGGGCGTAGGTGAGCTCGCCGTCCTTGCCGGACAGCTTCTTGTCGAGGGAGGACTCCAGGCCGCCGCCGCCCTTGCCCTCGGCGTTGACGTAACCCAGTATCCCGGCGGCGAGGTCGCCGTTCGGGTACACGCGCTTGCTGCTGTTCTCGTTGAACACGCCGGCCAGGACGTTGGCGCCGGGACCGTTGTTCTTCTTGTCGGCGGTCGCCTTCTCGGCGAACACCTTCTTGAGGTCCTTGATCTGGTTCCAGACCTGCGGGGTCTGGCGGCGGGCCAGGACGACGTAGCGGGTGTTCTTCGTCTTCAGCCGGGCGGTGAGCTCCTTGGCGTCCTTGCCGAGGATCGGCGCGAGGAGGGCTGCCGCCTGCTCGGGGGCGTCGGGGGCCTTGCTCTCCTGCACGGTGAACATGTGCGGGTCCGCGGTGATGTCGTACGCGTCCACGCTGGTGGCGAGCGCCACACCCTTGCGGTCGGTGATCTCCCCGCGCTCGGCGGCCAGGGTGTAGCTGGCGAAGCGGTTCTCGGAGGCCTTGGCGGAGTACGCCGACGCGTCGACGGCCTGCACCTGGAGCAGCCGTACGACGAACACCAGCATCACCATCGTCAGCCCGACGCTGACCAGCCGCAGCCGGGGCTTGGGGGCGCCGAGCCGGATCGTGTGCGGTTGCCTCGCGGGGGCGGGGCGCCGGGTGGCCGGCCTGGATCCGGGCCGCGCCGCGGAGGCCCGCGCCCGGTCCCCGCCGGGCCGGGGCCGCCCGGGCCCGGGCACCCGCCGCCGCGGCGGCTCCTGCGGGCTCACGCGGCAGCCCCCACGACGCGCACGGAACCCGGCTGCGCGGGGGCTTCCGGGGCGCCGCCCCGGACCCCGCTCCTCAAACGCCGGAGGGGCTGGATGTGGCCGGCGTCGGCCTGGAT
>NZ_JBHXKA010000047.1:0-58930 GCF_042722885.1 Streptomyces sp. NPDC058401 | reverse complement strand
GCGTGAGGCACGCCGGCTGCAGCGCCAGTCCAGCACGATCGGACTGCACGGCACGGTCGGCGGTCATGCGGCGGAAGCGGTGAAGGAGCACACCGCCATGTACCGGGCCATCCGGGAGGGCGACCCGGAGGCGGCGGCCGGCACGCCCGACGCGCAAGCCCCGGCACCCGGAACCGAAGCAGCCCCGGCCCGCCCGGTCCGCCGCACCCGCTCGGTGACGGACGGCTCCGCAAGCCAGGCGGAGCCCCCGGCCACGGACGCCACCCTGCCCGGAGCCCCTGCGGCCCCGACCGAGCCGGCCCCGGGCCGGCCGGTCCGCCGCACCCGCTCGGTGACGGACGGCTCCGCAAGCCAGACGGAGCCCCCGGCCACGGACGCCACCCCGCCCGTAGCCCCTGCGGCCCCGACCGAAGCAGCCCCGGCCCGCCCGGTCCGCCGCACCCGCTCGGTGACGGACGGCTCCGCAAGCCAGACGGAGGCCACCTCGGCCCCGGCAGCCACCCCGGCCCCGGCAGCCACCCCGGCCCCGGTCGAGGCCCCGGGTCCGGTGGAGGCCCCAGGTCCGGCGGCCACCGAGGCCCCGGCAGCCACCCCGGGTCCGTCCGAAGCCTCGGCGGCCCCGGCGGAAGCCCCGGTCCGCCCGGCGCGCCGCACCCGCTCGGTCGCGGACGGCTCCGCGAGCCAGGCCGCCGCAACTCCGGCCGAAGCCGAGGTTCCGCCCGCGGCGGAGTCGCAGGCCCCCGCCCGCCCGGTACGCGGCAGCGCGGACGCCCCTTGGCACAACCCGAAGCCCGCCTTCGACACCCCGGCACCGGAATCGTCTGCTCCGGCCACCCCGGTCACCCCGGTCACCCCGGCCGAACCGGCCACCCCGGTCACCCCGGCGGCACCGGTCACCCCGGCGGCACCGGCCGAACCGGCCACCCCGGCCGAACCGGTTGACCAAGCGGCCTCGGCCGCTCCGGCGAGCCCGGCGGCCCCGGCCCCTGCGGCGGCTCCGGCCACGGCCGAACCGGCGCCCCCGCCCGCTCCGGCGGACCAGACCGCTCCGGCCGACGGCCCGGCAGGCTCCGCCGAGCCCGAGCCCGAGCCCGAGCCCGAGCAGGAGCCCGAGCCCGAGCCCGGGTCCACGCCCGCTCCCAAGCCGGAGCCCTCCAAGCCGGAGCCCTCCGAGCCGGAGCCCTCCGAGCCGGAGCCCTCCGAGCCGGAGCCCTCCGAGCCGGAGCCCTCCGAGCCGGAGCCCTCCGAGCCGGAGCCCTCCAAGCCGGAGCCCTCCAAGCCGGAGTCCACCCCCAACGACCCCACCGGAGGCGCCGCGTGAACGACGTCCTCGACGTCGCCCTGCGGCTGATCGTCGTCTTCGCCGTCTTCCTCGTGCTCCCGCTCGTCGTCGGGCAGACCGAGCACAAGGTGATGGCCCACATGCAGGGCCGCCTCGGCCCCATGTACGCCGGTGGCTTCCACGGCTGGGCCCAGCTCGTCGCCGACGGAGTCAAGTTCGCGCAGAAGGAAGACATCGTCCCGGCCAACGCCGACCGCCGCGTCTTCCAGATCGCCCCCGCCGTCGCGCTCCTCCCGTACCTCCTGGTCCTCCTCGCCATCCCGATCGGCCCCGGCGAGGGCGCCGTCGGCCAGGTCATCGACGCCGGGCTCTTCTTCGCGCTCGCCGTCATGGGCATCGGAGTGCTCGGCTCGCTCATGGCCGGCTGGGCCTCCGCGAACAAGTTCTCCCTCCTCGGAGGCCTCCGCACCGCCGCCCAGCTGCTCGCCTACGAGCTCCCCATGCTGCTCGCGGCGGCCTCGGTCGCCATGGCAGCCGGAACGGTGTCGCTCCCCGGCATCGTCGGCGCCTTCGAGTGGTGGTGGCTGCCCTGGCAGATCGTCGGCGGGCTCGTCTTCTTCACCGCGGGCCTCGCCGAACTCCAGCGTCCCCCCTTCGACATGCCCGTCGCCGACTCCGAGATCATCTTCGGCGCGTACACCGAGTACACCGGCCTGCGCTTCGCGCTGTTCCTGCTCGCCGAGTACGCCGGCATCGTCGTCCTGTGCGCCCTCACCACCGTCCTGTTCCTCGGCGGCTGGCACGGCCCCTTCGGCGGCGACGGCTTCGGCTGGGCCTGGACCCTGCTCAAGATCGCCGCGCTCTCCTTCGTGGTGATCTGGCTCCGCGTGAGCTACCCCCGGCTCCGCGAGGACCAGCTGCAGAAGCTCGCCTGGACCGTACTCATCCCGCTCGCGCTCGCCCAGATCGCGCTCACCGGCATCGTGAAGGTGGCGATCCAGTAAATGCCCCCCATCCCCGGCTCCGGCCTCGCCAAGGGCCTGGCCGTCACGCTGCGCACGATGACGAAGCGCTCGCACACCGCCCAGTACCCCGAGGTGCAGCCCGAACTCCCGCCGCGCTCGCGCGGGGTCATCGGCCTGTTCGAGGAGAACTGCACGGTCTGCATGCTGTGCGCGCGCGAGTGCCCCGACTGGTGCATCTACATCGACTCCCACAAGGAGACGCTCCCGGCCGCCGCCCCCGGTGGCCGTGAGCGCAGCCGCAACGTCCTCGACCGCTTCGCCATCGACTTCTCCCTCTGCATGTACTGCGGCATCTGCATCGAGGTGTGCCCCTTCGACGCGCTGTTCTGGTCGCCGGAGTTCGAGTACGCGGAGACCGACATCCACGAACTGACCCACGAGCGCGACAAGCTGCGCGAGTGGATGTGGACCGTCCCGGCCCCGCCCGCCCTGGACCCGGCCGCCGAGGAGCCCAAGGAGATCGCGGCCGCCCGCAAGGCCGTGGAGAAGGCGGAGACCGCTGCCGCGGCAGCCGCCGCAGCCGCCGCAGCCGCCGAGGCGAACCCCGACACCCCGGCCCCGGACTCGGCCACGGCCCCGGAAGGAGACGCGTGATCACCGCAGCCGCCCAAGGCAACGGCTTCCTCTCCCCGACCGGCGTCGAGATCGCCTTCGTCCTCGTCGGCCTCGCCACCCTCGGCGCGGCCGCGATCACGGTCACCACCAAGCAGCTCGTGCACGCCGCCCTATGGCTGGTCGTCGCCCTCGGCGGGATCGCCGTCGAGTACCTGCTGCTGACCGCCGAGTTCATCGCCTGGGTCCAGGTACTGATCTACCTCGGTTCCGTGGTCGTCCTCCTCCTCTTCGGGCTGATGCTCACCAAGGCCCCCATCGGCCGCTCGCCGGACGCCGACTCGGGCAACCGCCCGGTCGCCCTCGGCGTCGCCCTCGTCGCGGCCGCCGCGCTCGTCTGGGTGGTCGTCGACGCCTTCCGCACCACCTGGATCGACCTCGACGGCCCCGCCCAGGGCTCCACCAAGGTCTCCGGAGAGATCCTCTTCCGGCACTGGGTGCTGCCGTTCGAGGCGCTCTCCGTCCTCCTCCTCGCGGCCCTGATCGGCGCCATCGTGCTGTCCCGCAAGGACACCCCCGACAGTGCGCCCTCCGACACCGCGCCGCCCGCCGCGACCGCCGCCGACAAGAAGGGGCAGCGCTGATGCACCTCGCCTACCCCGCCGTGCTGGCGGCGCTCCTCTTCTGCACGGGCCTGTACGGAGTGCTCGCCCGCCGCAACGCCATCCTGGTCCTGATGTCCGTCGAGCTGATGCTCAACGCCGTCAACCTCAACCTGGTGGCCTTCGACGTCTGGCTGCGCGACAGCCTGCACGCCGGACAGGCCCTCACCCTCTTCACCATCGCCATCGCCGCCGCCGAGATCGGCATCGGCCTCGCGATCGTGCTGATGGTCTACCGCAACCGGGGCACCGCGGACGTCGACCGACTGCGCGACACCGCCGAGGGCCACGAGACGGACGGCCCGAACCCGGCCGGCGTGCACCCGGACAGCGCGAACCCTGCGACCGGAGCCGCCGCGTGAGCACCCCGACCCTCGCCGTACTGGTCCCCCTCCTGCCCTTCCTGGGCGCGCTCGCGGGACTGCTGCTCGGCCGCACCGCCCCCGGCTTCGTCAAGCCGCTCGCCGTCCTGCCCACGCTGGCCGCCGCCGTCCTCGCGGTCCTGGTCGCCTTCCGCCAGGGCGGCGGCAAGGCGATCGACACGGCGACCGAGCTGACCCCGACCGGCTCGGTGCCCATCGAGCTCTCGCTCCACCTCGACGGGTTCGCCGTCATGGTGGCCGTCCTCGTCGGCCTCGTCGCCACCTGCGTGCAGATCTACTCGACGGCGTACCTGCGCGAGGACCCGCGCTACCCGTCCTACGCCGCTCTGGTCTCACTGTTCACCTCCGCCATGCTGCTCGTCGTCTACTCCGGCGACCTGATGGTGCTGCTGGTCGGCTGGGAGATCATGGGCATCTGCTCGTACTTCCTGGTCGGCCACTACTGGGAGACCGAGGCGGCCCGCTCCGCCTCCCTGAAGGCCTTCCTCGTCACCAAGCTGGGCGACGTCCCCTTCCTCATCGGCCTGTTCGCCCTCGCCACCGACGCCGGCTCCTTCCGGATCACCAAGATCCTGGGCACCGTCGCCGCGGGCGGGCTCGATCACCCGACGCTCATCGCGCTCCTGCTGCTGGCCGGAGTCGCGGGCAAGTCCGCGCAGTTCCCGCTGCACACCTGGCTTCCGGACGCCATGGCGGGCCCCACCCCGGTCTCCGCACTGATCCACGCGGCGACGATGGTCGCCGCCGGCGTCTACTTCGTGGCCCGCCTCCTCCCCGTCTTCGCGGCTTCCCGGGCCGCGCTGGTGGTCCTGGCCGTCATGGCGGCCGTCACGATGGTCGGCTCCGCCCTCGCCGCCCTGGCCCAGGACGACATCAAGCGGGTGCTCGCCTACTCCACGATCGGCCAGCTCGGCTACATGACCGGAGCCCTGGCCGTCGGCGACCGCGCCGCCGCCGTCTTCCACCTCCTGTCCCACGGCGCCTTCAAGGCGCTGCTGTTCCTCGGCGCCGGCGTGATCATCCACGCCGCGGGGACGAACTCCCTCTCCGCCATGTCCCGCATGGACGGCCTGGCCAAGCGCATCCCCGACGCCTTCTGGACGATGACGATCGCGCTGCTCGCGCTCGCCGCCTTCCCGCCCTTCGCCGGCTTCTTCTCCAAGGAAGCCGTCCTCGTCGCCGCCGAGCACACCGCCGGCGGCCACTCGGAGCTCGCCCCGAGCGCGGCCGGCTGGGTGGTCCTCGTCGCCGGCGTGCTGACCGCCCTGCTCACCGCCGCCTACGCCACCCGGCTGTGGCTGATGGCCTTCCGCGGCCGGGGCGCAGCCGCCCCCGACCACGGCAAGGAGCCCGTCGCCATGACCGGCGTGCTGTGGCTGCTGGCCGTCCCGTCCGTGGGCTTCGGCCTGCTGGCCGGGCCCCTCTCCGACTTCTTCGACGGCCGTGAGCTCACCCCGTCGCTGACGACCTCGGTCCTCGGCACCGGCGCCGCCGCCGTCGGCGCCGTCCTCACTTACGCCCTGTGGCAGCGCGCCCAGGCCCAGCTCCTGGCCCAGCCCCAGACCGCCCCGGCCGGAGCCACCGCCGAGGTACCCACCGCCGCGGTGCCGGCCACCGCCGCAGTGCCCGCGGCCGTCGCCGCCGCCGAGTCCGCCGCGGAGAGCCCCGAAGTCGCCGAGGTCACCCAGGACCACCCGGTCGTCTCCACGGCCCCCGCCGCCGACCCCGGCCGCGCGCTGCTCGGTCCGCTGCACCGGCACGCCGCCGTCGGCTTCCACCTCGACGCCGTCTACGACCGCCTGTTCATCCGCCCCGTCCGAGCCGCCGCAGCCCTCGTGCGCTTCCTCGACCGCGAGGTCGTGGACTCGTACGTCCGTGGCGCGGGACTCGGCCCCCGGCTGCTCGGCGGCCTCGTCCGCCGCGCCCAGACCGGCAACGTGCAGAGCTACCTGAGTGCCCTGCTCGCCGGCGCCGTGGTCCTGGCGATCGCCACCGCCGTCCTCGCCAACGTCAACGCCGGATCGTGAGCCGTGAGTCAGCCGTGATTGATATCAGCCCGTCCGTGATGCAGTTCCTTCTGGCGTTCGTCGTGGCCGGCCCGCTCGTCGGCGCCGTCGCCGCCCTCCTGCCGGCCCCGCCCGGACTGAAGGGCAAGAGCCCCGAACAGGCCGTGCTCCGCCACGGCGTGACCGTGACCGGTGCCATCCTCGCCGCGGCGATCGTCCTCGCCGTGGGCTTCGACCACGACGCCCCGTCCCGCTTCCAGGCGACGACGGACATCAGCTGGATCCAGGCCCTGAACGTCCGGATCCACCTCGGCATCGACGGCATCTCGCTCCCCCTCCTCCTGATGACCGCGCTGCTGTTCTTCCTCTGCGCGCTCTACAGCTACTTCAAGCTCCCCGCGGGCCCCTCCGCGAAGGCCTTCGTCGCCCTGCTCCTGGTCCTGGAGTCCGGCACCCTCGCCACCTTCGCCGTCCTCGACCTGCTGCTGTTCTTCCTCGCCTTCGAGATGGTCCTCATCCCGATGTACTTCCTCATCGCCCGCTGGGGCGGTGCTCAGCGGCAGGCAGCCGCCTGGAAGTTCATCCTCTACACCCTCCTCGGCTCCGTGGTCATGCTGCTCGGCCTGCTCCTGATCGGGCTGAACAGCGGCACCTTCGACATGGTGGCACTCGCCTCCGACAACGGCCGCGAACTGTCCCACACCACCCAGGTCCTGGCCGTTCTCGCCATCGGGATCGGGCTCGCCGTGAAGACCCCGATGTGGCCGCTGCACAGCTGGCTGCCGGACGCCCACACGGCCGCGCCCACCGTCGGTTCCGTCCTCCTCGCGGGCGTCCTGCTGAAGATGGGCACCTACGGGTTCGTCCGGATCCTGCTGCCCGCCACCCCCGACGGCATGGCCACCTTCGCCCCGTACCTGGGCGCCTTCGCCGCCGTCGGCATCGTCTACGGGTCCCTGGCCTGCCTCGCCCTCGCCCGCAAGGGCAACAAGGGCGACCTCAAGCGCCTCATCGCGTACTCCTCCGTCGGCCACATGGGCTTCGTCCTCCTCGGCATCGCGTCCATGACCCCCACCGGCGTGAACGGCGCGCTGTTCGCCAACGTCGCGCACGGTCTGATCACCGGCCTTCTCTTCTTTCTTGTCGGTTCGCTCAAAGACCGTTACAACACGGCCGATCTCGACACCCTCGCCGGAGCCACCGGAGCGGCCCTCTACGGCCGCGCCCCGCGCTTCGGAGCCCTCCTCGCCTTCGCCGCCATCGCCTCGCTCGGCCTCCCCGGCCTGGCCGGCTTCTGGGGCGAGATGCTGGCCCTCTTCGGCGCGTTCAACCCCGCCGAGGGCCTGTCGCGGCCCGCGTTCCTCACGTACATGGCCGCCGGCGCGTTCGGCACCCTGCTCACCGCCGCCTATCTTCTGATCGTCGTACGACGGGTGTGCATGGGCGACCCGAAGGCCGCGCGCGAAAGCGCCGCCGCCCCGGTGGTCCTCGCGGACATCCAGCGCTACGAGTACGCCGCCTGGAGCCCGCTCGTCGCCCTCACCCTCCTCGCCGGCCTGTGGCCCGCGGTCCTCCTCGGCCTCACCGACCCGGCCGTCCAGAAGCTCCTCGCGGGAGGGAACTCATGACGGTCCTTCAGCCCCTCGTCCAGCCCTTCGTGCAGCCGCTCGTCACCGTCGCGGCCGGCGCCGGCACGGACACCCCCAGCCTGGTCCAGTCCGTCGACTGGCTCGCCATCGCGCCGGTCGTCATCACCGCCGCCGTCGGCCTCCTCGTACTGGTCCTCGACCTGTTCGTACCGGAGCACCGCAAGCCGCTGCTCGGGTGGATCTCCGTGGCCGGACTGGCCGCCGCGACCGCCACCCTGCTGCCGCTGCGCGCCGGCGACCGCACCACCTTCTGCCTCACCGGACCCGGCACGTCGGACCCCGCCGCGTGCAGCTACGCGGCCGACCACTTCGCGCTCGTCGTCCAGTTCCTCGTCCTGGGCGGCGCCCTGGTCACCGCCCTGCTGTCGGTCACCGCCGTCCGCGAGGCGCGCATGCCGGCCGGCGAGTACTGGTTCCTGCTGCTCTCCTCCGCCGCCGGCGCTGCCCTGCTGCCCGCCTCCCGCGACCTCGCCACCCTGATCGTCGCCCTCGAAGTCGCCTCGCTGCCCGCCTTCGCCCTCGTCGGCATGCGCCGCGGCGACCGGCTCTCCTCCGAGGCCGCCCTCAAGTTCTTCCTGTCCTCGGTCACCGCCACCGCCGTCTCCCTGATGGGCGTCAGCTTCGTCTACGCCGCCACCGGCTCCCTGCACCTCACCCAGGTCGCCGACCGGCTCGGACACGTCCCCGGACAGCTCGACACCCTCGCCATGGCCGGCGTCGCGCTCACCCTGGTCGGCTTCGCCTTCAAGACGGCCGCCGTCCCCTTCCACTTCTGGGTCCCGGACACCTACGTCGGCGCCCCGCTGCCCGTCGCCGGATACCTGTCGGTCATCGGCAAGGCCGTCGGCTTCACCGGGCTGATCCTCGTCACGGTGATCGCCTTCCCGGCGTACTCCGACGTCTGGGGCCCGGCCCTCGCGGTCCTCGCCGCGCTCACCATGACCCTCGGCAACGCGGCGGCCCTGCGCCAGTCCGCCGACCGCCCGAACGGCGCCGTACGCCTCCTCGCCTGGTCCTCGGTCGGCCAGGCCGGCTACCTCCTGGTCCCGATCGCAGCTGCCGCCTACGCCGGCCGCGACCAGATCGGCTCCACCGTCGCCTACGCCCTCATGTACGCCGCCGTGAACCTCGGCGCCTTCTCCGTGGCCGCCCTGGTGGCCCGTACGAAGCCGCTGCACCGGCTCGCCGACTACCGGGGCCTGTACGCCGAGAACCCGCTCGCCGCCCTCGCGATGGCCTTCTTCCTGCTCTGCCTGGCCGGTCTGCCGCCCGGCATCATCGGGCTCTTCGCGAAGGTCACCGTCTTCCGCTCGGCGGTCGACGCGGGCCTGGGCTGGCTCGCCGTGGTCATGGCCGTCAACGTCGTCGTCGCCCTGTACTACTACCTGCGCTGGACCGCCCTGCTCTTCCGCACCCCCGAGGCGGACGCGGCTCAGGAGGGCGCGCAGGAGGGCGCGCAGCCCCGTACCCGGACCCCTTGGCCGGTCACGGTGGCCATCGTGCTCACCGCCGCCACCGCGCTGGTCCTCTCGGGCGCTCCGCAGCTCATCCTGCGGTTCGCGACGGGCAGCCTCTTCCCGCTGTAGGGGCCGCCGCAGAACCGCTGCCGGAGGCTGGTCGAAGCCCGGTCGGAGCCCGGTCGGAGCCCTCCCGGCGCCCGTCCGGAGCCGCCGCAGCCGCGCGCCCGTAACCCGTACGGCCTAACCCGCGGTGCGCCCGCCGCCGGCCTGCGACGCACCCGCCGCACCCCCGTCCCCCGGTCCGCCGGGGCGGCGGGGACGGGTGGGCCCGGGGAACCTGCCGCCCTCACCTCGCGTTGACCAGGAAGGGAGGGTCCACTGGACCGTAGGCCCTCCGATCCCCAGATCCTGGACGGGTCCCCCTGCCGCACCACTTGGAGGGCGCACCGTGCACCGCCGGCACAACGGGCTGAAGACCGCCGTACTCCTCGGTGGTCTGTCGGCCCTCATCATCCTCATCGGAAGCTTCTTCGGCCGGGGCGGCCTGATCGTCGCCGTCCTCGTGGCCCTCGGCACCAACGCGTACGCCTACTGGAACAGCGACAAGCTGGCCCTGCGCGCGATGCGGGCCCGCCCCGTCAGCGAGTTCGAGGCGCCCGAGCTCTACCGCATGGTGCGCGAGCTCTCCACGTCCGCGCGCCAGCCGATGCCCCGGCTCTACATCTCCCCGACCGAAGCCCCCAACGCCTTCGCCACCGGCCGCAACCCGCGCAACGCCGCCGTCTGCTGCACCGAGGGCATCCTGCGCATACTCGACGAGCGCGAACTGCGCGGGGTCATCGGCCACGAGCTCAGCCACGTCTACAACCGCGACATCCTCATCTCGTCCGTCGCGGGCGCCCTGGCCTCCGTGATCATGTTCCTGGTCAACTTCGCCTGGCTGATCCCCATCGGCCGCTCCAACGACGACGAGGGACCGGGCCTCTTCGGCATGCTGCTGATCATGATCCTGGGCCCGCTCGCGGCCTCCGTGATCCAGCTCGCCATCAGCCGCTCGCGCGAGTACGAGGCGGACGCCTCCGGGGCCCAGCTCACCGGGGACCCGCTCGCCCTCGCCAGCGCCCTGCGCAAGCTGGACGCCGGCACCAAGCAGCTCCCGCTGCCGGCCGAGCCGAGGATCGAGACGGCGAGCCACATGATGATCGCCAATCCCTTCCGTCCCGGCGAAGGATTGTCCAAAATGTTTTCCACACACCCCCCGATGGCCGAGCGCATCGCCCGGCTCGAACAGATGGCAGGACGCAGCCAGTGAAGACCATCCTGAACCTCATTTGGCTCGTCCTCAGCGGAGTCTGGCTCTTCCTGGGCTACTGCCTGGCGGGTGTGATCCTCTGCATCACCATCATCGGAATCCCCTTCGGCATAGCCTCGTTCCGCATCGCCGTGTACGCCCTGTGGCCCTTCGGGTACACGGCCGTCGAGCGGCGTGACGCGGGCGCCGCGTCCTGCATCGGGAACGTGCTGTGGCTGGTGCTCGCCGGCTGGTGGCTGGCCCTCGGCCACATCGTCACCGGCATCGCCCTGTGCATCACGATCATCGGCATCCCGTTCGGCATCGCCAACTTCAAGATGGTCCCGCTCTCCCTGCTCCCGCTGGGCCGTGAGATCGTCCCCACGGACGCCCCGTTCGCCTCGCGCTGAGCCGCGCCGGGCCCGGAGCCGGTTCATCCACTCGTATTAAAGTTCCGGGTTGCGGAGAGTGACGCGGACGAGCGGCACGCACGACGGGCAGGGAAGAACCGATGTCGACTGAGCCCCCTGAGTCCTCTGAGCCTTCTGGGCCTTGCGAGTTCCCCGAGCCCTCCGAGCCCGCTCAGCCCTCCGAGCCGGCTGAGCCCTTCATGACCCTCTCGGTGGTCGTGCCGATGTACAACGAGGAGGACGCGCTGCCGGCCCTGGTCGGCAGGCTGCGCCCGGCACTCGACGCCATGGCCGTCCGCTACGAGGTCGTCGCCGTCGACGACGGCAGCAAGGACCGCACCGCGGAACTGCTCACCGAGTTCCAGGCCAAGTGGCCCGAACTGCGGATCGTGCGGCTGCGCGGCAACTCCGGCCACCAGGCCGCCCTCACCGCGGGCCTGCACAGCGCCTCGGGCGCGTACGTGGCCAGCATCGACGCGGACCTCCAGGACCCGCCCGAGAAGATCCCCGAGATGCTCGACCTGGCCCGCGCGGACGGCCTCGACATCGTCTACGGGGTCCGGGCCGACCGGAGCACCGACACCGGGTTCAAACGGCACACGGCCGGCGCGTACTACTGGCTGGTGCGCCGCCTGGTCGGCAAGCAGGTGCCCGCGCAGGCGGGCGACTTCCGGCTGCTGAGCCGCGCCGCGGTCGACGCGGTCAAGGCCATGCCCGACCAGCACCAGGTGTACCGCCTCCTCGTGCCGTGGCTCGGCTTCCCCAGCGGCCAGGTCACCTACCAGCGCGAGGAGCGGGTCGCGGGGGAGACCAAGTACCCGCTGAGCAAGATGCTGCGCCTCGGCGTCGACAGCGTCATCAACTTCTCCGCCGCTCCGCTGCGGCTGGCGACCTGGCTCGGCGTGGCCAGCTTCTTCGGCTGCCTGCTGATGGTGGGCGCCACCCTGGCGATCTACCTGAAGGGCCATACCGTCCCCGGCTGGACCTCGCTGTTCATCGTGATGCTGTTCCTCGGCGGCGTGCAGCTGATCTGCGTCGGCCTGCTCGGCGAGTACATCGGCCGCATCTACACGGCGGTGCAGCGCCGGCCCACCTTCTTCGTCGGCTACGACTCCCACGCCCCGGCGCGGAACACGGAGCACCGGGCGGACTGAGGCCGATCCTCCCTCATGCGATCGCTGAAATCGCAGGTCAGGGCGATTGTCAGTGGGGGGTGTCACTCTGTGTGCATGGATGAGACCGAGCAGTTGCTGAAGCAAGTCGCAGGCCGCGCGCACGGCCCCCACCAGGGGCGGCGGGCGGCCACCGGCACCCCGACCGCGCCCCTTCCGGCGCCCCTGCCCACCGCGGAACTGCACCGGGCCGAGGCCGTACTCGGCTTCGCCCTGCCCCCGCTCCTCGCGGCCCTCCACACCCGCGTGGCGGACGGCGGTTTCGGCCCCGAGCACGGGCTGCTGCCCCTGGAGCGCGCCGTCGCCGAATACACCGCGATGCGCGCGTCGGCCTGGCGCCGGCCCGAGGGCGTCCTGTCCATAGCCGACCTCGGCTGCGACCTGCGCGCCTGCGTGGACTGCCGCTCGGAAACCGCCCAAGTCCTGCTGTTCGAACCGAACTCGGGCGAGCCCGGCCTCGTCTGGTCCCTCGAATCACCCACCCTCGCCGACTGGCTCCGCGGCTGGCTCGACGGCAGCGCCTGGTTCAGCGGGGAATCGGGCGCGGGGGAGGACTGGGACCTGGAACTGACCCCCTGGGCGGACTTCAGAACCCGGGTGTGAACCGCCGGCGCACACCGTAGGCCAGCGCGCCCAGCGCCAGAACCGAGGCCCCCGTCACCGTCGACGCGACGGGCAGCGCACAGGCCAGCACCACGCAGCCGGACAGCCCCACCGCTGCCACGGCCCGGTCCTTGACACCTGAATCGAGAGTCCACGCGGAGGCGTTCGCGATCGCGTAATAGGCGAGCACGCCGAAGGAGGAGAAGCCGATCGCTCCCCGCAGATCGGTGGTGGCCGCGAGCACCGCCACCACCGCGCCCACCGCCAGCTCGGCATGGTGCGGCACCTGATGCCGGGGATGTACGGCGGCCAGCGCGCGCGGCAGATGGCCGTCCCGCGCCATCGCCAGGGTGGTCCGCGACACCCCGAGTACGAGCGCCAGCAGCGAGCCCAGCGCTGCCAGAGCCGCACCCACCCGGACGACGGGAGTCAGTCCGGGCCACCCGGCCGCGCGCACGGCGTCGGCCAGCGGGGCCGCCGACCGCCCCAGACCATCGGCGCCGAGCACCGACAACGCCGCCACCGAGACCGCGGCGTAGACGAGCAGGGCGATCCCCAGGGCGAGCGGCACCGCCCGCGGGATCGTGCGCTCCGGGTCACGCACCTCCTCGCCCAGCGTGGTGATCCGGGCATACCCCGCGAAGGCGAAGAACAGCAGCCCGGCGCCCTGGAGCAGCCCGGCCGCGGCCCAGTCCGGGCCGCCGAGACGCCCGGCGTCGGCCGCGCCGGAGGACAGGCACGCCACCGCGACCCCGGCCAGGACGGCCAGGACCACCGCCACGATCACCCGGGCGATCCGGGCGGACTTCTGCACGCCCCCGTAGCTCGCGGCGGTCAGTGCCACCACCGCCGCCACGGCCACGGCGTGCTGCTGCCCGGGCCAGACGTAGGCCCCGACCGTGAGGGCCATCGCCGCGCAGGAGGCCGTCTTGCCGACGACGAAGCCCCAGCCGGCCAGGAAACCCCAGAAGGGCCCGAGCCGTTCGCGCCCGTACACGTAGGTGCCGCCAGAGGAGGGGTAGCGGGCGGCCAGCCGCGCCGAGGAGTGCGCGTTGCAGTACGCCACCAGGGCCGCGAGCGCGAGCGCCGCCAGGAGCGCCCCGCCGGCCGCGCGCGCCGCCGGGGCCAGTGCGGCGAAGATCCCGGCGCCGATCATCGCGCCGAGCCCGACGACGACGGCGTCGAAGACGCCCAGGGTGCGCTTCATGTGCACAGAGTTCACGGCGGTCACGGGCGGAGGGTATCCGGGCTAGATGACGCCTTCCCGGCCGGGGATCCGTGTGCGGCTGCGCTCCCAGCCGTCCAGCGCGGTCAGGCAGGCGTGGTCGAGATGGCGCAGCCCGCTCAGGTCGAGGTGGACCACGCCGCCGCGGGGCAGCGCGTCCAGTTCGTCGAGCAGTTTGGGCAGCCGCAGGAAGCTGGCGTTCCCCAGGATCCGCACGCGCAGTTCGTCGCCCTCCCAGACCGGCTCGATGTGCACGTGGGAGGTCTCCCAGGCCGCCTTGGCGACGGCGAGCCCCAGCCCGGCGAGCACGCCCTCGAAGAGGTTCGTCGCCACGATCGCCGCGGCCGTCGCCACCAGGACGACCGCCTCGCCCCGGTGCGAGCGCCACAGGGCGGCCACCGCCCGCACCGGCAGCAGCTTCCACCCGGCGTGCAGCAGCACCCCGGCCAGCGCGGCGAGCGGAACGGACTCCAGCAGCCCCGGAACGGCCACGGCGAACAGCAGCAGCCAGCCGCCGTGCAGGATCCGGGAGGCCCGAGTGCGGGCGCCGGCCTCGACGTTGGCGGCGCTGCGGACGATGACGGCGGTCATCGGCAGGGCTCCGAGCAGTCCGCAGAGGGTGTTCCCGACGCCCTGGGCGACCAGTTCGCGGTCGTAGTCGGTCCGGTCCCCGTCGTGCATGCGGTCCACGGCCGCCGCACTGAACAGCGTCTCGGCGGAGGCGATCAGAGCGAGCGCCACCACCGTCCCGACGGCCCCGACGGAGGCGAGCACCCCGAAGTCGGCCCAGCCGGGCGGGGTCACGGCCGACAGGACGCCCGTGACCCGGACCCGCTCCACGGGCAGCCGCAGCAGCACGGCCACGGTGGTCGCGGCCGCGACCCCGACGAGCGCCCCCGGTACGAGCCGCAGCCGGTCGGGCAGCCGCCGCCAGGCCACCATGACCGCGACGGTCCCGGCCCCGAGCGCCACGGCGGTCCAGTCGGCGCGCCCGCCGAGCGCCAGTGCCCCGGCCAGCTTCTCCAGGGTGCGCGCCGGGGCCTGCGCACCGGCCAGGGCGTACAGCTGACCGGCGATCAGCACGAGCCCGATGCCGGCCAGCATCCCGTGCACGACGGCCACGGAGATCGCCCGGAACCACCGCCCGAGCCGCAGCACGCCCATGCCCAGCTGCACCAGGCCGGCGGCCAGGACGAGTACGCCGAGCGCGGGCAGCCCGTACGTCCGCACGGCCTCGTAGACGAGCACGGTGAGCCCGGCGGCCGGGCCGCTCACCTGGAGCGAGCTGCCCCGGAACCAGCCGGTGACCAGCCCGCCCACCACCCCGGTGAGGATCCCGAGTTCGGCCGGCACCCCGGAGGCGACGGCCACTCCGACGCAGAGCGGTAGCGCGACCAGGGCGACCACCACGGACGCCCCGAAGTCTTCACGAAACGTGCCGGCCCCAGGCATGCGGGAACCCCCTGTCGAGGCGGTGACGGACACCCCTCACCCTGGTGGGCGCACTACCGCCCGCCCAAGTGCACACGGAGGGCGGCACGGGCGCGTACGCCGCTCACGCCCGGCACACACCCACCGAGCGCCGGTCCCGCGACACCGCACCCGCGGCCGGTGCTTTCCCTCCCACCGCCCCGCCGCAACGACCGCGGCCCGGCGGTCCTCGAAGGGCCGCCGGGCCGGCGTGCGGGCTGAACCGAGGCCGAAGCCGGTGATCAGCGGTAGTTCACGTACTGGATCGCGAAGTCCAGGTCCTTGCCCTTGAGGAGGGCCTGGACTTCCTGGAGGTCGTCGCGGCTCTTGGAGCTGACGCGCAGCTCCTCACCCTGGACCTGGGCCTTGACGCCCTTGGGGCCCTCATCGCGGATGATCTTCGCGACCTTCTTGGCGTTCTCCTGGGAGATGCCCTCTTCGATCGTGGCGAAGATCTTGTACTCCTTGCCGGACAGCTGCGGCTCACCGGCGTCGAGCGCCTTGAGGGAGATCCCGCGCTTGACCAGCTTGGTCTCGAAGACGTCCAGGACGGCCTTGACGCGCTCCTCGGAGTTCGCCTCCATCAGGATCTTCTCGCCGGACCAGGCGATCGTGGCGCCCGTGCCCTTGAAGTCGTAGCGCTGCGAGAGCTCCTTGGCGGACTGGTTGAGGGCGTTGTCGACCTCCTGCCGCTCGACCTTCGAGACGATGTCGAAACTGGAGTCGGCCATGTGCTGTGGCTCCTTGAAGTCGGTAGTGAAGGCCCCGAAGGGCGCGGCCGGACATCCCCGGACCGCTCCGCAAAGCCTAGCCACCGCGCCCACGTGCGGCGCTGATCAATCCGGTGGCGAAGCACCCCCGGTCATCAGGTATCGTTTACGTCGTTGCCACGGAGCGCCGCCGCAAGGCGGAAAGACGGCAGCGATCATGGCGGTGTGCCCGAGTGGCCAAAGGGAGCAGACTGTAAATCTGCCGGCTCAGCCTACCCAGGTTCGAACCCTGGCGCCGCCACGCGAGTGAAACCCTCGCTCATTGCAGAGATGCGATGAGCGGGGGTTTTCTCGTACATCCGGAACCGGAACGCCCCATGGAAAACCACTGGGCGGCGAAGCGGACCGGGGTGCATGCTGTCCGCATGATCAGAATCAGCGGCCGAAAGGGCCATGGCGCGTAAGGCGCCCTCGCAGGTCCGGTCGGACCTGCCACGCCGGACGTCCCGAGAGGACGACCGAGCCGTCGTTGCGGGCGTCTCCTCCCGCACTCTTGTGGAGATCGCCCGCGTCGAACGCCACCGGTACGAACCGGGCGCCGCCTACCGGGCACTGTCCGCCTGGCGCGCGACGGTGTACGGGCGGGGCCCGTCGTGGATCCTCTACCCGGACTGGGGCGACGACTACCCCTGCTGCCAACCCGTCTGGGGCGGCGATCACCGGGAGACCCTGGAGGTCTTCTGCCTCTCCCTGCCCCGTCGCGCCGTGCGGGAGCTGCGGGCCGTGCTCGCTCCGCTCGACGCGCGGTTCCTCGCCCGGACGCTCCCCGATCCGTACGCCCCGCCGGGTGATCCGTGGTGGCGGCGCCGATTGGAGACGGCGTGAGGGGTCGTGGAGCAGGGGCGCGGGCGGGGGTGGGCCATCGGGCGGATCGGGCGTACCGATGGAGGGATCCGGTCGTTCATCCGACGTGAAATGGACTTCTGACGCGCGCGGAAAGGTCGGCGGCGGGGTGCTCATCGCCCTGCTCGGAGCGGGGATCCCGGCTCTGGTCGGAGCGGCGCTGAACGGCGACGTGGGTGACCCCTACCAGGAGACCCGGCTCTACTTCGGCACCGAGCGGCCGGACGGCCGTCCGGCGGTCGGGGAGCGGGAGTTCACGGGGTTCCTCGAGCGGGAGATCACCCCCGCCTTCCCCGAGGGGCTGACCCTCCACGACGGCCGCGGCCAGTGGCAGCGGGACGGGAAGATCATCCGCGAGGTCTCGTACGAGGTGGTGCTGCTGTACCCGGAGAAGGAGGCCGACGAGCGCGGTGCGCGCATCGAGCGGATCCGGGACGCGTACGAGCGGCGGTTCCAGCAGGATTCGGTCGGCCGGTCCGACGACCGCCTGACGGCCGACTTCTGACGGACGCTCCGCCGGTCGCTCGTTCACGACCGGCGGAGCCGGCCGTCCGGGGACCCGGACGGCCGGGGCGGGGCTAGTTGCCCGCCACGTCCTTGACCGCGACCGGGACCGGGGTCGCGCCCCCGATCAGTTCCAGGGTGAGGCCCGCGGTCGCGGGCGTATCGATCAGCTCGGCGAGGACCGCCGCCACGTCGTCGCGGGTGACCGGCCCGCGGCCCGTCCGCGCCTCCAGACGGACCAGGCCCGTCCCCGCGTCGTCGATCAGCGAGCCCGGGCGCAGGATCGTCCACTCCAGCCCCAGCCGGGTGCGGACGTGCTCGTCGGCCTCGCCCTTGGCGCGGAGGTAGGCGTCGAAGATCTCGTCGCCCTCACGGCGGGTGTCCGCGCCCATGGAGGAGACCATCAGGAAGCGGCGTACCCGGGCCCGTTCGGCGGCGTCCGCGAACAGCACCGCCGCGCCCCGGTCCACCGTGTCCTTGCGCCCGGCCCCGCTGCCGGGACCCGCGCCCGCCGCGAACACCGCGGCGTCCGCACCCTGCAGGATGCCCGCCACGTGCTCGACCGACGCCGATTCCAGGTCGCACAGCACCGGTTCGGCGCCCGCCTCCCTGAGGTCGTCGCCCTGTGCCGGATCGCGGATGATGCCCGCGACCTCGTACCCGCGCGCGGCGAGCAGGCGCTCCAGCCGCAGCGCGATCTGACCGTGTCCACCCGCGATGACGATGCGCATGCCACGACGGTACGACGAGCCGGGCGCGCGCGCCCGGGAACTCGGGGTGAACGCTCAGGGGCCCGGCTCCATACGGCCCTGCCGGGGCAGGTCCAGGGCCACCGCGACGGCCGAGTCGCAGTACTCCCGTACGGCACTCGTCCGGGCTACCACCCGACCGCGGTGGATCACGATGCGGCTGTACGCGAGGGACAGCACGCTCGCGATCCGGTCCCCGCGGACGGCGAGCAGCTCCGCCGGGAACCCGGCCTCGACCCGTACCTCCGGCAGGCCCATCGCCTCGCGGGCGGCGCCGGCGACCGAGTGGTAGGCCTCGGTGGGGCGCAGCCCGCCCTGGGAGGCCAGGAGGTACGCGGCTTCGAGCGGGTCCCCGCGCCCCACCGGGTTGCCCGCGTCGCGCAGCGCCCCGCTGCCCGCCGCGACGCGCACCCCGGCGGCGCGCAGCAGCCGTACGGGGGCGGTGCGCAGGCCGCGCCGTTCCAGGGCCGCGCAGTCGCCCTGGGGGAGGCAGGTCACCCGTACGCCGGCGGCCGCCAGCCGGTCCGCGGCCCGGGTGGCCACGTCCAGCGGGAGCCGGGACAAGCCGCCGCAGGGCCCGATGGAGACCCCCGGGCGGAGCCCCCCGGCCATGGCCGCGAGCCGGGACAGGCGGGCCGGGTCGTCGCCGTCGGTGTGCAGGTCTACGGGGCAGCCGTGCTCGGAGGCGAGCTCCAGTACGGCTTCGAGGAAGCCGGTGGGGTCGGGGTCGAGGTCGGGGCAGCCGCCGATGACGGAGGCGCCCATCTTCACGGCGTCCCGCAGCATGGCGAGCCCGTCGGCCCCGGCCACCCCGGTCAGCAGGCGCGGAACGGCGACGGCCGTGAGATCGGTGAGCCCGCGCAGGGAGCGGCGGGCCTGGAGCACGGCCTCCAGGGGACCGAGACCGTGTACGTCGCCGATGCGCACGTGGGACCGGACGGCGGTGGCGCCGTGCCCGAGCTGGAGCAGGGCCGCCTCGGTGGCGCGGCGCTGCACCTCGTCGGGGGAGTAGGAGACGGGCCCTTCGCTGTCCGCGGTCAGGGCGGTGTCCCCGTGGGAGTGGGGCTCGGCGGGCGCGGGGAGCAGCAGGTAGCCGGTGAGGTCGACGCGGGCACCCGCGGTGGCGGGCAGGCTGCCGGCCTCACCGACGGCCTGGATCCGGCCGCCGCCGAGGCGGACGTCGACGGTGCGGCCGTCGGTGAGGCGGGCGCCGGCGAGGAGCAGGGTGGTGGACTCGGGGGCGGCGGGGCCGCCCGGGCTCCCCGGAGTGCCCTCGGGGCCGCGCCCCTGTCCCTGGCCCTGCCCCTGGCCGCTGCCGGGGCGGTTGCGCGGGGAGTGGGACGGCTGCTGCGGCGGGCTGTCGGACATCGCGCTCCTGCGGTGGCTCGGGCGGTTCCTGGGGCCGTGGCCGCGGCCCGCGGCCCAAGATCACGCAGCGTGCTCAGAGCCTAGGGGCCAGGGCTCCCCGCTTCGCGGAAGAGGGCAATAGTCGTACCGGTGCGTCTGGGTGGACCCCGGCCCCGACCACACCCCCGGACCCCGGCCCGGCTCCGGGTTCGGCCCCTGGCCCGGCTCCGGGTCTGGCCCCTGGTCCCGCCTTCGGGTCTGGCCCCTGGCCCGGCTCCGGGTCTGGCCTCTGGTCCCGCCTTCGGGTCTGGCCCCTGGCCCGGCTCCGGGTCTGGCCTCTGGTCCCGCCTTCGGGTCTGGCCCCTGGTCCCGCCTTCGGGTCTGGCCCCTGGCCCGGCTCCGGGTCCGGCCTCCGGTCCACCTCCGGGTCTCGAGATGGGAGCCCGGGCGGGCCCCAGACGGGGGCCGGAGACGAGACGCGGAGACCGGACCCAGGCCGGACCGCAGACGGGACCCGGAACCAGGCCGGGTTCCGGGCGGGACCGGAGACGGGCCGAAGCCGGGAGCCAGAGGGCTGGACCCGGACGCGGGGCAGGAGGCCGGACCCGGAGAGACGGGGGCCCGGCCGGGCCCTGGGCGGGGCCGGAGGCGGGAGCTGGAGGCCGGGGCCGGGTCGGGAGCCGGAGGCCGGACCCAGAGGCCGGAGCCGAAGGCCGTTCGCCCAGGGCCTGGTCCCGTCTCCGGTTCCCGTCTGCGGTCCGGGCTGGGGTCCGGTCCCCGCGTCTCGCCTCCGGCCCGCCCGGGCTCCCGTCGCCGGGTCCGGTCGGGGCCCGGCCTCCCAGTCCCGTCTCAGGCTCCCGTCCGGGGCTCGTCCGGGTTCCCGTCGCCGGGTTTGCCCAGGGCCCGGCCCGGACGGCCCCGTCCGCCTCTGAGCCCGTCTGGGTCCCTGTTCCGGGACGGGACCCGCCCGGTTCCGGGCGCGTCTGGGTTTCCGTTTCGGGATGGGCCTTACTCGGCTCTGGGCCTGTCCGGGTCCCCGTTCCGGGGACAGGCCCTGCCCGGCTCCGGGCCGGTCTGGGGCCCCGCTTCGGGACAGGCCCCGCCTGGCTGCTCCCTCGGCACCGGCACCGGGCCCCGCCCCGCCCCGCTGGGTGCACCAGGTTCGTGGCTGGTTCGGCGGTGGTCCTGGACCGAAACGGACCGAACCGGACGGAGCCGAGTCGAACCGAGTCGAACCGAGCCGAACCGGGCCGCCCGCCTCCGCGTGCGGTCGGGGCGCCGGCCTTCGGGGTGTTCCCGCCTCCGAGGTGGGCGGGAACGTTCGTGGGTGGGGTCGTTCCGGAGCGGGGGAGGGGTTGCTCAGGGTGAGGGTGGGTGTGATGCCTGACACTTTCCGGGGGGAAAGGTGGTCAGAAGGGGGAGCGGGGCGGGTTTTTCGGGGATCAAGAAAAGTGGCGGTGGGGCTCCGAGGCCAGTCCCCGCAAAGGATTTGGGCGATCGGCAGGCGACCGTGTAATGTCTTCCTCGCTCGCCCCAATAGCTCAGTCGGTAGAGCGTCTCCATGGTAAGGAGAAGGTCTGCGGTTCGATTCCGCATTGGGGCTCTGGTGAGAGAGGTTCCCCACCCTCGGGTGGGGAGCGGATCTCATCAAAGCGGCGTAGCTCAGTCGGTAGAGCAAGCGGCTCATAATCGCTGTGTCACCGGTTCAAGTCCGGTCGCCGCTACACACAGTAGCCGATTGCGGGGTCGGTCTCCCGATCGGCTACTCTTTTATGCGTTCATCCGTCCAATTGTCCGTCAAGGAGCACTCACGTGGCTGCCACCGACGTCCGCCCGAAGATCACGCTGGCCTGCGTGGAGTGCAAGGAGCGGAACTACATCACCAAGAAGAACCGGCGTAACAACCCGGACCGTCTTGAGATGAAGAAGCACTGCCCGCGTTGCAACTCGCACACCGCGCACCGCGAGACCCGCTAACAACCGGCGAAGTCTCGTACAACAGGCACAGTCTTACCGTCATGAGGTCGTCCCCTTCATTGGGGGGCGGCCTTGTGTCGTTTCGAGAGATCGTTTCAACAGGGAGGTAGGGAGTCATGGCGCTCGACCAGTCCTTCGTGGGGCGGAGCTACCCGCCCACCGATCCGTACGAGGTCGGCCGGGAGAAGATCCGCGAATTCGCGGTCGCCGTGGGTGACGCCAATCCGGTGTACACGGATCCCGAAGCAGCCAAGGCGTTCGGTCACCAGGACGTGATCGCCCCGCCGACCTTTGTGTTTGCCATCACGTTCGCGGCGGCCAGCCAGGTCGTCGACGACCCGCAGCTGGGGCTGGACTACAGCCGCGTCGTGCACGGCGACCAGAGGTTCGCGTACACCCGTCCCGTGCGGGCCGGGGACCGGCTGACGGTGACCTCGACCATCGAGGCCATCAAGTCGCTCGCGGGCAACGACGTCATCGACATCCGCGGTGAGGTCCACGACGAGTCCGGCGAGCACGTGGTGACCGCCTGGACGAAGCTCGTCTCCCGGGCGCCCGAGCCCGCCGCCGCTCCCGCCGTCGCCGGTTCCGCCCCCGAGGAGGCCTGAGATGGCTGCCAAGATCCAGTACGACGCGGTCGAGGTCGGTACCGAGCTGCCGGCGGCGTCCTTCTCCGTCACGCGGGCGACGCTGGTGCGGTACGCGGGTGCGTCGGGTGACTTCAACCCGATCCACTGGAACGAGAAGTTCGCCACCGAGGTCGGACTGCCCGACGTGATCGCCCACGGCATGTTCACCATGGCCGAGGCGATCCGCGTGGTGACCGACTGGGTCGGCGACCCGGGTGCGGTCGTCGAGTACGGGGTGCGGTTCACGAAGCCGGTCGTCGTCCCGAACGACGGGCAGGGCGCGCTGATCGAGGTCACGGCCAAGGTCGCGGCGAAGCTCGACGACAACCGGGTGCGGGTCGATCTGACGGCCACGAGCGCCGGGCAGAAGGTGCTGGGGATGTCGCGCGCGGTGGTTGCCCTCGCGTAGGGAGTCCCGACTCCGCCGGCGAGTAGGACCTCTTTGGTTTTGTGTTGCCGGCCATGTGCAGAGGCCCTGGCTTGCGAGGAAACTTGCAGGTCAGGGCCTTTTTGGTGGGTGTTTCGGGATGAGTCTTGCCAAGTTAGTGATTGAGCACTAACTTTGAAGCATGGCAAGGATGAGTGCGGAAGAGCGGCGCGAGAGCGTCATCCTGGCGGCGATGGGCGAGTTCGCGCGGGGTGGGTACTACGGGACCTCCACCGAGGCGATCGCCAAGCGGGTCGGGGTGTCCCAGCCCTACCTCTTCCGGCTCTTCCCCAACAAGCAGGCCATCTTCCTGGCCGCCGCCGCCCGCTGCATGGAAGACATCCGGCGCGTCTTCGAGGAAGCCGCCAAGGGTCTCCAGGGGGAGGACGCGGTCCAGGCGATGAGCGTGGCGTACATGAAGCTGATCGCCGAGCAGCCCGACAAGCTGCAGATGCAGCTCCAGACGTACGTGACCGTCGCCGCCGCCGAGGCGGCCGGGGAGTCGGAGTTCGGCGAGATGGTGCGGGCCGCCTGGATGGAGTTGTGGGACACCCTGCACGTGCCGCTCGGGGCGGACGTGAAGGAGACGACCTCCTTCCTCGCGTACGGAATGCTGATCAACACCCTGTCCGCCATGGGGTTCCCTGCGGGGCACCGGGTCTGGGACGGCTGCTACCCGGGCGTCCGGCCCCAGTAGCGAACGGGTGGGTGCGGGTGCGAATGCGCCCCCTCTCCTGCCCCGCCTCCGCTCCAGTCCAGCCAGTCCAGCCAGTCCGGCCAGTCCAGTCAGTCCGGTTTCTCCACCCCGCCGTTCGTTCGCCGGCCGCGTCCTGTCGCGCTGCCGCGGGTCGGCCGGTGCCGGGTTCGGGTCTGTCCGTTGAAGTTAGTGATCAATAACTAGTTTTGGGGGAAACGTGCAGGACACCAAGCTTCGCGGGCCCGCGGTCTGGGCCCTCGTCATCACCGGGGCCGCCAGCTTCATGGCCGCGCTCGACAACCTCGTCGTCACCACCGCGCTCCCGTCCATCCGCGAGGACCTCGGCGGGAAGCTGGAGGACCTGGAGTGGACGGTGAACGCGTACACGCTCACCTTCGCCGTCCTGCTCATGTTCGGCGCGGCCCTCGGTGACCGGTTCGGCCGCCGCCGGCTCTTCATCGCCGGCACGGCCGTGTTCACCGTCGCCTCCGCCGCCGCGGCCCTCTCGCCCGGCATCAACGAGCTCATCGCCGCCCGGGCCGTTCAGGGAGTCGGCGCGGCGATCATGATGCCCCTCTCGCTCACGCTGCTGACCGTGGCCGTCCCCGCCGCCCGGCGCGGAATGGCCCTCGGCATCTACGGAGCCCTCACCGGCCTCGCCGTCGCGAGCGAGCCGCTCATCGGCGGCAGCCTCACCGAGCACATCTCCTGGCAGTGGATCTTCTGGCTGAACGTCCCGATCGGGCTGGCCCTGATGCCGCTCTCCCGGATGAAGCTCGGCGAGTCCACCGCCCCGCAGGCGAAGCTCGACCTCCCCGGCACCCTCCTCATCAGCGGCGGGCTCTTCGGCATCGTCTACGGGCTGGTCAACGCCAACGCGCACGGCTGGACCAGCGTCCCCGTGCTCACCTCGCTGCTCGTGGGGGCCGCACTCGTGGGCGGGTTCATCCACCACGGCTTCCGCAACGCCAACCCGGTGCTGCCCATGCGGCTCTTCCGCGACCGCGGCTTCTTCGGCATCAACATGGCGAGCCTGCTGATGTTCGTCGGAATGTTCGGCTCGATCTTCCTGCTGAGCCAGTTCCTGCAAGGCGTCCTCGGCTACTCGCCCACCGAAGCCGGGCTGCGCATGCTCCCCTGGACCGCCATGCCCATGATCGCCGCCCCGATCTCGGGGATCCTCTCCGACCGGATCGGCAGCCGCCCCGTCGTGGTCGCCGGACTGGCGCTCCAGGCCGTCGGCCTCGGCTGGTTCGCCGTGATCCTGGGCACCGAAGTCTCCTACGCCGCCCAGCTCCCGGCGATGATCATCAGCGGCATCGGGATGGGCCTGTTCTTCGCCCCCGCCTCCAACGCCCTCATGTCCACCGTCGCCCCCGCCGACCAGGGCAAGGCCGCCGGAGCCAACAGCGCCCTGCGCGAAGTCGGCGGAGCCCTCGGCGTCGCCGTCCTCGCCTCCGTCTTCTCCGCCCAGGGCGGTTACCAGTCCGGGCAGTCCTTCACCGACGGCACCGTCCCCGCCCTGTGGATCGGCGGCGCGGCCGTCGCCCTGGCGGCCGTCCTGGCCCTGCTGCTCCCCGGCCGGGCCGCGGAGAAGGCCCGGGCAGCGGAGTCCCTGCCGATGGCGGAGCGGGCATCGGAGGACCCGTCGGCGGATGGCCGGGCCACGGTCCCGGCCGACGGACTCGCCCCCGAGAAGGTGGCCGTCTGAGCGGGTTCCGCTCGCCGGCCGGTGCCTGCGCGGCGGCCGGCGGGGGAACCGCAGCCGCCGAGCCGCACGCAGCTCCGTAAGAGACAAGAGCAACAGGCAAGAGCAACAGGCAAGAGCACGGCACGGCGCGACACGACACGAGTGAGGGAAGCCCGTCATGCCCGACATCCCCTGGTCCACGCCCACCCGCCCCGCCCCCGGCGCCGAGGTCTACGTCATGGCCTCCCGTTTCGAGACCGTGAGCCTGGGCGGAGCGCTGAAGTTCCTCCTCAAGTCGCCCGGCATAGTCCTCCAGACGCGCAAGGCCCCCGGCGCCCACGGGGTCGCCCTGCGGGCCCGGGTCCTGCGCCGCACCTTCCTGACCCTGTCCGCCTGGGAGGACCGGGACGCGCTCTACCGCTTCGCGGGCAGCGAACCGCACCGCTCCAGCTCCCGGGCGGCCGCCGCCTACACGAAGGAAGCCGGGTTCGTGTTCTGGACCGTCCCGGCGAGCGAGCTCCCCATCCGCTGGGACGAGGCGGAGCGCCGCCTCGCCGAGGCGGAGCGGGAGAAGGAAGAGAAGAAGGAAGAGGAGAAGGAAGGGAAGAAGGAGGGGCACGGCTGAGGCGGGCCGTTGACGCCCCGTACGGCCCTGCGGTACGCGTACGGTCCGTGGCCCCGCCTGCTCCGGGGGACGCGGACCGTACTCTTGTCCACGTGCAGGAACTCCACGACGCCCCCCTCGCCCCGCTGACCACCTTCCGGCTCGGCGGCCCCGCCGCCCGGCTGGTCACCGCGACCACCGACGCCGAGGTCGTCGCCACCGTGCGCGCCGCGGACGAGAGCGGCACCCCGCTCCTGATCATCGGCGGCGGCAGCAACCTGGTCATCGGCGACCAGGGCTTCGACGGCACCGCCCTGCGGATCGCGACCACCGGCTTCGCGCTCGACGGGACCCGGCTGGAGCTCGCCGCCGGCGAGAACTGGAGCGAGGCCGTCGCCCGCGTCGTCGACGCCGGGCTCGCGGGCATCGAATGCCTCGCCGGGATCCCCGGCTCGGCCGGCGCCACCCCGATCCAGAACGTCGGGGCGTACGGCCAGGAGGTCTGCGACACGATCACCGAGGTCGTCGCCTACGACCGCACGCGCGGGGAAACGGTCACGCTGTCGGCCGCCGACTGCGCGTTCTCGTACCGCGACAGCCTCTTCAAGCACCAGCCCGACCGCTACGTCGTCCTGCGCGTGCGCTTCGCCCTGGAAGACGCGGGCGGCCTGTCCGCGCCGGTCAAGTACCCCGAGACGGCCCGCGCCCTCGGCGTGGAGGCCGGCGACCGGGTGCCCGCGGCGCAGGCCCGGGAGACCGTCCTGCGGCTGCGCGCCGGCAAGGGCATGGTCCTCGACCCCGCCGACCACGACACCTGGTCGGCCGGCTCCTTCTTCCACAACCCGATCCTCGGCGACGCGGCGTACGCCGCCTTCCTCGCCCGCGCCCAGGAGCGGCTCGGCCCCGAAACCGCCCCGCCCGCGTACCCGGCCGGCGAGGGCCGTACGAAGACCAGCGCGGCCTGGCTGATCGACAAGGCCGGCTTCACCAAGGGCTACGGCGACGGCCCCGCCCGCATCTCCACCAAGCACACCCTCGCCCTCACCAACCGGGGCGAGGCCACCACCGAAGACCTCCTCGCCCTGGCCCGCGAGGTGGTCGCGGGCGTCCACGCGGCCTTCGGCGTCACCCTGGTCAACGAACCGGTGACGGTCGGCGTCAGCATCTGAGGAGTCCCGGCCCGCCCATGCTCTGTCCCCTGCACGGGGCCGGTACGGACCCCACCCGGCTGGTGGGACGCACGATCAGAAGGGTCGTCGCGTCCTGGCACATCAGCGACGGCGAACGCTCCGAGGCTCCCCTCGACGTCTGGCTCCTCGACAGCGACGGGGAGTCCACCCGGATCACCACCGGGTCCGACGCCTGCCTGATCGTGGAATCCGAGGCGCCGCACGAGCCCTACGACATGGGGGAGTGGGGCCGCATCGAGGTCGGCGAGGACCTCGGAGACCACCCCTTCCTGCGCCACCTCGGCGACACCGTGGAATCGGTCGCCGAGTTCGCCCTGCCCGCGCAGGGCCGCACCCACCTGGAGATCGGCTTCCCGGACGGCGCCCGGGTGCGCGCCGACTGCCACGAGGGCGACCTGCGGCTCACACGCTGAGGCGTGCCGCCCCCTACGAGGCGATCCAGTGGTCGATCCCGGCCAGCAGCTTGTCCTGTACGTCCGAGGGCGCCGCGCTGCCGCGCACCGACTGGCGGGCCAGCTCGGCGAGCTCCGCATCCGTGAAGGCGTGGTGCCGGCGGGCGATCTCGTACTGGGCTGCGAGCCGGGACCCGAAGAGCAGCGGATCGTCCGCACCCAGGGCCATCGGGACCCCGGCCTCGAAGAGGGTGCGCAGCGGGACGTCCTCGTGGCGTTCGTACACCCCGAGGGCGACATTGGACGCCGGGCAGACCTCACAGGTGATCTGGCGGTCGGCGAGCCGTTTGAGCAGCCGGGGATCCTCGGCTGCCCGTACGCCGTGCCCGATGCGGGCGGCGTGCAGATCGTCGAGGCAGTCGCGGACGGAGGACGGGCCGGTGAGCTCGCCGCCGTGCGGGGCCGCGAGGAGGCCGCCCTCGCGGGCGATGGCGAAGGCCCGGTCGAAGTCGCGGGCCATGCCGCGGCGCTCGTCGTTGGACAGGCCGAAACCGACGATGCCGCGGTCGGCGTAGCGGACGGCGAGCCGGGCCAGGGTGCGGGCGTCCAGGGGGTGCTTCATGCGGTTGGCCGCGATGACGACCCGCATGCCGAGGCCGGTCTCGCGGGAGGCGGCGTCCACGGCGTCGAGGATGATCTCGACGGCGGGGATCATCCCGCCGAGGAGGGGGGCGTAGGAGGTGGGATCCACCTGGATCTCCAGCCACCCGCTGCCGTCGCGGACGTCCTCCTCCGCGGCCTCGCGGACCAGGCGGCGGATGTCGTCGGGCTCGCGCAGGCAGGAGCGGGCGGCGTCGTAGAGCCGCTGGAAGCGGAACCAGCCGCGTTCGTCCGTGGCGCGCAGCTTCGGTGGCTCACCGGAGGTGAGGGCGTCCGGGAGGCGGACGCCGTACTTGTCGGCGAGCTCCAGCAGGGTCGACGGGCGCATCGAGCCGGTGAAGTGCAGGTGGAGGTGGGCTTTCGGCAGAAGCGTGAGATCGCGTACGTGCTCCATTTGTTGATCCTGCCGCACTTTCACCCCGGCCTGCAGCCCGATTCCCTGAACGGGGGCTTGCCCGAACGTAAATCCTGGGGTCGGGGCGCCGGGCTGCCGCTGCGCGGGGCTCGTCCCCTACCCGCCCTTCGCCCGTTCCCCGGGGCTCCGCCCCGGACCCCGCTCCTCAAACGCCGTCGGGGCTGGATATGCCTGAGCGGCGGCTCCCCCGTAGGGGAGCCGCCGCTCAGGACTGGCTGTGGGACGGGCTACGCCTTGGCCTCCGCCAGGAGCTTCTGGATGCGGGAGACGCCCTCGACCAGGTCCTCGTCGCCCAGGGCGTAGGAGAGGCGGAGGTAGCCGGGGGTGCCGAAGGCCTCACCCGGGACGACGGCGACCTCGGCCTCGTCCAGGATCAGGGCCGCGAGCTCGACGGAGGTCTGCGGGCGCTTGCCGCGGATCTCCTTGCCGAGGACGTCCTTGACCGCCGGGTAGACGTAGAAGGCACCCTCGGGGGTCGGGCAGAAGACGCCGTCGATCTCGTTCAGCATCCGCACCATCGTCTGGCGGCGGCGGTCGAAGGCGGTGCGCATCTCGTGGACGGCGTCCAGGTTGCCGGAGACGGCGGCCAGCGCCGCGACCTGGGCCACGTTGGAGACGTTGGAGGTGGCGTGCGACTGGAGGTTGGTCGCGGCCTTGACCACGTCCTTCGGGCCGATGACCCAGCCCACGCGCCAGCCCGTCATGGCGTACGTCTTGGCGACGCCGTTGACGATGATGCACTTGTCGGCCAGCTCGGGAACGATCGCCGGGAGCGAGACGAACTTCGCGTCGCCGTAGACCAAGTGCTCGTAGATCTCGTCGGTCAGGACCCACAGGCCCTTCTCGACGGCCCAGCGGCCGATCGCCTCGGCGTCGGCCTCGGTGTAGACGGCGCCGGTCGGGTTCGACGGGGAAACGAAGAGGACGACCTTCGTGCGCTCCGTGCGGGCCGCCTCCAGCTGCTCGACGGAAACCCGGTAACCGGTGGTCTCGTCGGCGACGACCTCGACCGGGACACCGCCGGCGAGACGGATCGACTCCGGGTACGTGGTCCAGTACGGCGCCGGGACGATGACCTCGTCACCCGGGTCCAGGATCGCTGCGAACGCCTCGTAGATCGCCTGCTTGCCGCCGTTGGTGACCAGGACCTGGGACGCGTCGACCTCGTAGCCGGAGTCGCGCAGCGTCTTCGCGGCGATGGCGGCCTTCAGCTCGGGCAGACCGCCGGCCGGCGTGTAGCGGTGGTACTTGGGGTTGCGGCATGCCTCGACCGCGGCGTCGACGATGTAGTCCGGGGTGGGGAAGTCGGGCTCACCGGCTCCGAAACCGATCACCGGACGCCCGGCGGCCTTGAGGGCCTTGGCCTTGGCGTCGACGGCGAGGGTGGCGGATTCGGAGATGGCACCGATACGGGCGGATACGCGGCGCTCGGCGGAAGGCGTTTCAGAGGTCATGCGGCCAATCGTCCCAGACGGGAAACGAGCGCCGCACTCCGTTTCAGTTACCGGACGGAAGCTCTCCGGCCGGTGCTGTTCGACGTCAGGGCCCGGACCACGTACACTCAACCGTCGTTGGCCCTGCCAAACGCTGCAGAGCGTGAGCACACCGTGCACTCGTCTGGATGCGGTAGGTTGGGACACACAAAGGGTCGTAGCTCAATTGGTAGAGCACTGGTCTCCAAAACCAGCGGTTGGGGGTTCGAGTCCCTCCGGCCCTGCTCCACACTCCTTCTCGGACGTGTGTGCGCAGGTACGTACTTAGATGCAGTGCCGTGCGGCGCAACCGGGCGCGGCTACGGCCACGACCCGGATTCAGGTGAGAGACGTGACGGACGCCCTGGGCTCCATCGACATGCCTGACGCCGAGGATGACACTCGCGAGAAGAAGGCCCGCAAGGGCGGCAAGCGCGGCAAGAAGGGCCCTCTGGGTCGTCTCGCGCTGTTCTACCGCCAGATCGTCGCGGAACTCCGCAAGGTTGTTTGGCCCACTCGCAACCAGCTGACGACGTACACCACTGTGGTGATTGTCTTCGTCGTCATCATGATCGGTCTGGTGACCGTGATTGACTATGGGTTCCAGGAAGCCATCAAGTTCGTCTTCGGCTGATCCCCGCGGAGGGCGGCGCCTTGATGGGTGCCGCCCGTTTTCGCATGTTCGACCACCTTTTGTATCCAGGAAGAAGCAGCCACCGTGTCTGACCCGAACCTGAACGTGAGCCCCGACTCCGTCGAGTCCGTCGAGGACGAGCTCGACATCGTCGAGGCTGCAGACGCTGTGGACCCCGACGAGGCCGAGCTCGCCGACGCCGAGGCGGGTGTCGCCGCCGAAGAGGCCGCGCTGCACGTCGAGGAAGAGGTCGACGCCGAGGCCGAGGACGACGCGGAGGCCGAAGAGGCCGACGACGAGTCCGATGAGGACGAGTCCGACGAGGACACCGAGGAAGAGGTCTCCGACGAGGCTTCCGACGAGGACGACGAGGCCGAGGCCGAGGACGACGAGGAGGCCGTAGAGGCCGCCGACGCCGAGCCCGCCGAGCCCGTCGACCCCATCCAGGCCCTGCGCGAAGAACTGCGCCTCCTGCCCGGCGAGTGGTACGTCATCCACACGTACGCCGGCTACGAGAAGCGCGTGAAGGCCAACCTGGAGCAGCGCGCCGTCTCGCTCAACGTCGAGGACTTCATCTACCAGGCCGAGGTGCCCGAGGAAGAGATCGTCCAGATCAAGAACGGCGAGCGCAAGAACGTCCGGCAGAACAAGCTGCCCGGTTACGTTCTCGTCCGCATGGATCTGACGAACGAGTCCTGGGGCGTCGTCCGCAACACCCCCGGCGTCACCGGCTTCGTGGGCAACGCCTACGACCCGTACCCGCTGACCCTGGACGAGATCGTCAAGATGCTCGCCCCGGAGCTGCAGGAGAAGGCCGCCAAGCTGGCAGCGGAAGAGGCCGGTCTGCCGGCGCCCGCCGTCAAGCGCGCCATCGAGGTCCTGGACTTCGAGGTCGGCGACTCGGTCACCGTCACCGACGGCCCGTTCGCGACGCTGCAGGCGACCATCAACGAGATCAACCCGGACTCGAAGAAGGTCAAGGGTCTCGTCGAGATCTTCGGCCGCGAGACCCCGGTCGAGCTCAGCTTCGACCAGATCCAGAAGAACTGATCCACAGCCCTTCTGGCACACGCTTCCGGACAGGTCAGATTGCCCCCTTGCGGGCGGTCTGACCTGCTCGGTTTTCAGCCTCGCACCGATACCCGTTATCGTGGTGCGGTATGCCTCCATCCGGATGACCGGATTGGCGGCGAAAACTCTCACTAGGACCCGGAGAGAGCAATGCCTCCCAAGAAGAAGAAGGTCACGGGGCTTATCAAGCTCCAGATCAAGGCCGGCGCGGCCAACCCGGCTCCGCCGGTCGGCCCCGCGCTCGGTCAGCACGGCGTCAACATCATGGAGTTCTGCAAGGCCTACAACGCCGCGACCGAGTCGCAGCGTGGCATGGTCGTGCCGGTGGAGATCACGGTCTACGACGACCGCTCCTTCACCTTCATCACCAAGACGCCGCCGGCCGCGCGCCTCATCCTGAAGAGCGCCGGTGTGGAGAAGGGCTCTGGCGAGCCGCACAAGACGAAGGTCGCGAAGCTTACGCGTGACCAGGTTCGCGAGATCGCCACGCTCAAGATGCCTGACCTGAACGCCAACGACATCGACGCGGCCGAGAAGATCATCGCCGGCACCGCGCGTTCGATGGGCATCACGGTCGAAGGCTGATTCAGCCACCCCCCAGCACCACAGTGGTAGGGCCAAGCGCTGGTCCGCACCACGACTCCATGCCTGATCACAACACAGGAGCAGAAGTGAAGCGCAGCAAGACTCTCCGCGCTGCGGACGCCAAGGTCGACCGGGACAAGCTGTACGCCCCGCTCGAGGCCGTCCGTGTCGCCAAGGAGACCTCCGCGACCAAGTTCGACAGCACCGTCGAGGTCGCCTTCCGCCTGGGTGTAGACCCGCGCAAGGCCGACCAGATGGTCCGTGGCACCGTGAACCTCCCGCACGGCACCGGCAAGACCGCCCGGGTCCTGGTCTTCGCGACCGGTGACCGTGCTGCGGCCGCGGAAGCCGCCGGCGCCGACATTGTCGGCGACGACGAGCTCATCAACGAGATCTCCAAGGGCAACCGCCTCAACGAGTTCGACGCCGTTGTCGCCACGCCGGACCTCATGGGCAAGGTCGGCCGCCTCGGCCGCGTGCTCGGTCCCCGTGGCCTGATGCCGAACCCGAAGACCGGCACCGTCACGATGGACGTCGCGAAGGCTGTCACCGAGATCAAGGGTGGCAAGATCGAGTTCCGCGTCGACAAGCACTCGAACCTGCACTTCATCATCGGCAAGGTCTCCTTCACCGATGAGCAGCTGGTCGAGAACTACGGCGCGGCCCTGGACGAGATCCTTCGTCTGAAGCCGTCCGCCGCGAAGGGCCGCTACATCAAGAAGGCCGCCCTCAGCACCACCATGGGCCCCGGCATCCTGCTGGACCAGAACCGCACCCGGAACCTCCTCGTCGAGGAAGACCCGGCCGCGGTCTGACTGAGCCGGGCCTGACGGCCCGCTGAGTTGCCCGAACGGGCCCTTCGCCCCCCTCTGGGGAGCGAAGGGCCCGTTCTCGCGTTCCCGCCCGGAAATCCGTGAAGCGATTCGCGGACCGGCCCGTAGGGTCGGAAAACCGGCCCCCGGGCCGGCACGGACGACGGACGAAGAACAAGGTTTCTCTTTATGGCTGAGCACGGAACGAAGACGGCTGCCCGGATGCGGACCGGTGCCGCCCTGGCGGGCGTCGCACTGCTCGTGAGCGGCCTCGCGGCATGCGGCACGGACAAGACCGCCGCGGGCAAGGACGGGGGCTCGGGGGCGAAGGCCGAGGCGGCCAAGCCCCCGACGCCCGCGGAGGCGGTGAAGGCGGCCTACCTGAAGACGGCCGCCGCCAAGTCCGCCAAGGTCGAGCTGACGACCACCGACCCGGCGGGGAAGACCTCGGGTCAGTCCGGCACCAAGGGCTGGTACCCGTACAGCCACGACATCCTGCTGAAGAAGGACGGGGCCGACAAGCGCTCGGTCATGATCGGCGACGTCATCTGGACCAAACTGGACAAGCCCCTGAAGGGCAAGTCCTGGATGAAGATGAACCTGGCCGCGGACGGGAAGCCGGTCGCGCGGCGGGGCGAGGACCCGGCCGAGTACCTCGCGATGCTCCTCGGACAGGACACCGTCCAGTACGTGGGCGCCGAGCAGGTCGACGGGACCGAGGCCGCGCACTACAAGGCGATCCTCACCGGCCCGGAGCTGCAGAAGGCCGACGAGACCACGAAGGCCATGGCGGAGCAGAACCGCCAGTACCTCCACGAGGCGGTCAAGGAGATCAAGGAGCTCCGCGTCGACCTGTGGATCGGCAAGGACGGGTACCCCGTCCGCTACGAGTCCACGGAGACGGGGGCCGAGAACGGCCCGCTCCAGACGAAGGCGGCCTTCTCCGCCTTCGGTACGACTCCTGCCGTCGCTGAGCCGCCGGCGGCGGACACGGTGGACTTCGACGAGGTCATGGGGAACTGAGCCCCGGACAGGGGCCCCTACGGCCTCGGTCCGCGGGGCTCCGGAAGAGGCCCTGAAGGGCTCCCGAGGGGCGGATTTGCTCCTCATCGGGTGGTTCCCGTACTCTTCCGGAGAAGCCAAAGACCGCTGGTCGTTGCCGTGCCTGCAAGGGTGCGGTGGCCGAAGGATCCGCTAACCGCGGACGTCCTGCGCAGGTGTTCAAGGAAAGTTCCCGGAATCCGTTCCGGTTGAGCTACGCCCTGGCGCCTGCGCCGGGGCGTTTCGTGTTTATGCCCCTTCTGAGCGGTCCTCATCACCCGGAAGGAGGCCGACGCACTATGCCGACGCCCAACAAGGCTGCCGCGGTAGCCGAGCTCACGGACCAGTTCCGCGACTCGAACGCCGCCGTGCTGACCGAGTACCGGGGTCTCACCGTCGCGCAGCTCAAGACGCTGCGTCGCTCTCTCGGTGAGAACGCCCAGTACGCCGTGGTGAAGAACACGCTGACCAAGATTGCGGCCAACCAGGCCGGGATCACCGCGCTGGACGAGCACTTCGCTGGTCCCACCGCGGTCGCCTTCATCACCGGTGACCCGGTGGAGTCGGCGAAGAGCCTGCGTGACTTCGCCAAGGAAAACCCGAACCTCATCATCAAGGCGGGTGTCCTTGATGGTAAGGCGCTCACCGCCGATGAGATCAAGAAGCTTGCGGACCTCGAGTCCCGCGAGGTTCTGCTCAGCAAGCTGGCCGGCGCGTTCAAGGGCAAGCAGTCTCAGGCTGCCTCGCTCTTCCAGGCGCTGCCGTCGAAGTTCGTCCGCACTGCGGAAGCGCTTCGCGTCAAGCTCGCCGAGCAGGGCGGTGCCGAGTAATTCGGCTCGCGCACTGATCCACGCCGCCTAGTGCGTGGGTCAAAGCGGGCCGTTACGCCCGCCTCTATATACATCCGGCACCTGCCGATTTAGTGGAAGGATCGCCCATCATGGCGAAGCTCAGCCAGGAAGACCTGCTCGCTCAGTTCGAGGAGCTCACCCTCATCGAGCTCTCCGAGTTCGTGAAGGCGTTCGAGGAGAAGTTCGACGTCACCGCCGCCGCGGCCGTCGCCGTTGCCGGTCCGGGTGCCCCGGTCGCCGCCGAGGCCGCTGAGGAGCAGGACGAGTTCGACGTCATCCTCGAGGGCGCTGGCGACAAGAAGATCCAGGTCATCAAGGTCGTGCGCGAGCTCACCTCCCTGGGCCTCAAGGAGGCCAAGGACCTCGTCGACGGCGCTCCGAAGCCGATCCTCGAGAAGGTCGCCAAGGAGGCCGCTGAGAAGGCTGCCGAGTCCCTCAAGGCTGCCGGCGCGTCTGTGACCGTCAAGTAACACCTCTGGGGCCCTTCTGGGACCCTTTCAAAGGGCGACCACCCGTAAGGGTGGTCGCCCTTTGGCGTACCCGGAGTGCCTGACTTGCCCTGGTCTCGTTGGGGAGTAGGGTGATCTTCGTTGCTCTGCGGCAGGGTCCTTCGATGATCCGCTCGGAGCAGGGGGCCTTGACGAACGGGACGCGGCGCGCAATTCTCAGATCCGTCGTGAGATCGGCAGGCCCGATCCGAGATCCGAGGCATGGATCGGGTCCGTATCGGGCATGGATCGACTACGAAGAGGGCAGTACTGCTACGCGCTCTGTATGCGAGCCGGGCGGGACGCAAGGTTGTTTCAACGACATGGGGAAGGCCTGTTGCCGGTTTCCGGAAACCTGGTCTGGACATCAGTGAGCCTAGTGGCTACACTGACCCTTTGCGCTGCCTGTTAGCTGCCCCCTGCCCGTCGCCAGGGGCATGCCCACGCATGAGCACACTTGATTGAACGGCCCTGAGCTGGTCCTTATGACCAGATGGGGGGCGCTTGTCTTCTGTGTCAGCTGGGACCGGTACGCGCGTAGTGAGTCCGAGCCCTCGGAAGGACCCCCTCTTGGCCGCCTCGCGCAACGCCTCGACCAATACGAACAACGGTGCCAGCACCGCCCCGCTGCGCATCTCCTTTGCAAAGATCAAGGAGCCCCTCGAGGTTCCGAACCTCCTGGCGCTGCAGACCGAGAGCTTTGACTGGCTGCTCGGCAACGCCGCCTGGAAGTCTCGCGTCGAGTCGGCGCTTGAGAGCGGACAGGACGTTCCCACCAAGTCCGGTCTGGAAGAGATCTTCGAGGAGATCTCGCCGATCGAGGACTTCTCCGGGTCGATGTCGCTGACGTTCCGCGACCACCGTTTCGAGCCGGCGAAGAACTCGGTCGACGAGTGCAAGGACCGCGACTTCACGTTCGCGGCGCCGCTTTTCGTCACTGCCGAGTTCACGAACAACGAGACCGGAGAGATCAAGTCTCAGACGGTCTTCATGGGCGATTTCCCGCTCATGACCAACAAGGGCACCTTCGTCATCAACGGCACCGAGCGTGTCGTCGTGTCGCAGCTCGTCCGTTCCCCCGGTGTCTACTTCGACTCCTCCATCGACAAGACGTCCGACAAGGACATCTTCGCCGCCAAGATCATCCCTTCCCGGGGTGCCTGGCTCGAGATGGAGATCGACAAGCGCGACATGGTCGGTGTTCGCATCGACCGCAAGCGCAAGCAGTCCGTCACCGTCCTCCTGAAGGCTCTCGGCTGGACCACCGAGCAGATCCTCGAGGAGTTCGGCGAGTACGAGTCCATGCGCGCCACCCTGGAGAAGGACCACACCCAGGGCCAGGACGACGCGCTGCTCGACATCTACCGCAAGCTGCGTCCCGGCGAACCGCCGACCCGCGAGGCTGCTCAGACGCTGCTCGAGAACCTCTACTTCAACCCGAAGCGCTACGACCTCGCGAAGGTCGGCCGCTACAAGGTGAACAAGAAGCTCGGCGCCGATGAGCCGCTGGACGCCGGCGTGCTCACCACCGACGACGTCATCGCGACCATCAAGTACCTGGTCAAGCTGCACGCCGGTGAGACCGAGACCGTCGGTGAGTCGGGTCGTTCGATCGTCGTCGAGACCGACGACATCGACCACTTCGGCAACCGTCGTCTGCGCAACGTCGGCGAGCTCATCCAGAACCAGGTCCGTACGGGTCTGGCTCGTATGGAGCGCGTCGTCCGCGAGCGGATGACGACCCAGGACGTCGAGGCGATCACGCCGCAGACCCTGATCAACATCCGGCCGGTCGTCGCCTCCATCAAGGAGTTCTTCGGCACCAGCCAGCTGTCGCAGTTCATGGACCAGAACAACCCGCTGTCGGGTCTCACCCACAAGCGCCGTCTGTCGGCGCTTGGCCCGGGTGGTCTGTCCCGTGAGCGGGCCGGCTTCGAGGTCCGAGACGTTCACCCGTCGCACTACGGCCGCATGTGCCCGATCGAGACCCCTGAAGGCCCGAACATCGGTCTGATCGGCTCGCTCGCGTCCTACGGCCGCGTCAACGCGTTCGGTTTCGTCGAGACCCCGTACCGCAAGGTCATCGAAGGCGTCGTCACCGACGAAGTCGACTACCTGACGGCCGACGAGGAAGACCGCTTTGTCATCGCCCAGGCCAACGCCGGCCTGTCCGACGAGATGCGCTTCACGGAGAACCGCGTCCTGGTTCGCCGTCGTGGCGGCGAGATCGACTACATCGCCGGCGACGACGTCGACTACATGGACGTCTCCCCGCGCCAGATGGTGTCCGTCGCCACCGCGATGATCCCCTTCCTCGAGCACGACGACGCCAACCGTGCCCTCATGGGCGCGAACATGATGCGCCAGGCCGTTCCGCTCATCAAGGCGGAAGCGCCGCTCGTCGGCACCGGCATGGAGTACCGCTGTGCGGTCGACGCCGGTGACTCGATCCGTGCGGAGAAGGACGGTGTCGTCCAGGAGGTCTCGGCCGACTACATCACCGTCGCCAACGACGACGGCACGTACACCACGTACCGCGTCGCCAAGTTCTCCCGCTCGAACCAGGGCACCTCGGTCAACCAGAAGGTCATCGTCAACGAGGGTGACCGGATCATCGAGTCCCAGGTCCTCGCCGACGGTCCTGCGACCGAAGAGGGCGAAATGGCCCTCGGCAAGAACCTGCTCGTCGCGTTCATGCCCTGGGAAGGTCACAACTACGAGGACGCGATCATCCTGTCGCAGCGCCTCGTACAGGACGACGTCCTCTCCTCGATTCACATCGAGGAGCACGAGGTCGACGCCCGTGACACCAAGCTGGGCCCCGAGGAGATCACCCGGGACATCCCGAACGTCTCCGAGGAGGTCCTCGCGGACCTCGACGAGCGCGGCATCATCCGCATCGGTGCGGACGTCGTCGCCGGCGACATCCTGGTCGGCAAGGTCACGCCCAAGGGCGAGACCGAGCTGACCCCGGAAGAGCGCCTGCTCCGCGCGATCTTCGGTGAGAAGGCCCGCGAGGTGCGTGACACCTCGCTCAAGGTTCCTCACGGTGAGATCGGCAAGGTCATCGGTGTCCGCGTCTTCGACCGCGAGGAGGGCGACGAGCTTCCCCCGGGCGTGAACCAGCTGGTCCGCGTCTACGTCGCCCAGAAGCGCAAGATCACCGACGGTGACAAGCTCGCCGGCCGCCACGGCAACAAGGGTGTCATCTCCAAGATCCTTCCGATCGAGGACATGCCCTTCCTTGAGGACGGCACGCCGGTCGACATCATCCTGAACCCGCTGGGTGTCCCGTCCCGAATGAACCCGGGACAGGTCCTGGAGATCCACCTCGGCTGGCTCGCCAGCCGCGGCTGGGACGTCTCCGGCCTCGGCGAGGAGTGGGCCGAGCGACTGAAGGCCATCGGCGCCGACCGTGTCGAGCCCGGTACCAACGTCGCCACCCCGGTGTTCGACGGTGCCCGCGAGGACGAGATCTCCGGCCTCTTCGAGCACACCATCCCGAACCGCGACGGGGACCGCCTGGTCCTCCCGACCGGCAAGGCGCACCTGTTCGACGGCCGCTCCGGCGAGCCGTTCCCGGAGCCGGTCTCGATCGGCTACATGTACATCCTGAAGCTCCACCACCTGGTCGACGACAAGCTCCACGCTCGGTCGACCGGTCCGTACTCGATGATCACGCAGCAGCCGCTGGGTGGTAAGGCGCAGTTCGGTGGCCAGCGCTTCGGTGAGATGGAGGTGTGGGCGCTTGAGGCTTATGGCGCCGCTTACGCCCTCCAGGAGCTCCTGACCATCAAGTCCGATGACGTGACCGGCCGCGTGAAGGTCTACGAGGCCATCGTCAAGGGCGAGAACATCCCCGAGCCGGGCATTCCCGAGTCCTTCAAGGTGCTCATCAAGGAAATGCAGTCGCTCTGCCTCAACGTGGAGGTGCTGTCCTCGGACGGCATGTCCATCGAGATGCGCGACACCGACGAGGACGTCTTCCGCGCGGCGGAGGAGCTCGGTATCGACCTGTCCCGGCGTGAGCCGAGCAGCGTCGAAGAGGTCTGACGGGCCTGACGGGGGGCTCGCTCAAGAGCCCCCCGTCATCCCCGGGACCGTTCAGACCATGATTGAGACTCGACCCCGAAAGAGGGATTGACGCACAGTGCTCGACGTCAACTTCTTCGACGAGCTGCGGATCGGCCTTGCCACCGCGGACGACATCCGAACCTGGTCCCACGGCGAGGTCAAGAAGCCGGAGACCATCAACTACCGCACCCTCAAGCCCGAGAAGGACGGACTCTTCTGCGAGAAGATCTTCGGTCCGACCCGGGACTGGGAGTGCTACTGCGGTAAGTACAAGCGTGTCCGCTTCAAGGGCATCATCTGTGAGCGTTGTGGCGTCGAAGTCACGCGCGCCAAGGTGCGCCGCGAGCGGATGGGCCACATCGAGCTTGCCGCTCCCGTCACCCACATCTGGTACTTCAAGGGCGTCCCGTCGCGCCTCGGATACCTGCTGGACCTCGCGCCGAAGGACCTCGAAAAGGTCATCTACTTCGCCGCGTACATGATCACGTTCGTGGACGACGAGCGCCGCACCCGCGACCTCCCGTCCCTGGAGGCGCACGTCTCCGTCGAGCGCCAGCAGATCGAGAACCGACGCGACTCGGACCTCGAAGGCCGCGCCAAGAAGCTCGAGAGCGACCTGGCCGAGCTTGAGGCCGAGGGCGCCAAGGCCGACGTACGCCGCAAGGTGCGCGAAGGTGCCGAGCGCGAGATGAAGCAGCTCCGTGACCGCGCCCAGCGCGAGATCGACCGCCTCGACGAGGTGTGGGCCCGCTTCAAGAACCTCAAGGTCCAGGACCTCGAGGGCGACGAGCTGCTCTACCGCGAGCTGCGTGACCGCTTCGGTACGTACTTCGACGGCTGCATGGGCGCCGCGGCGCTCCAGAAGCGTCTGGAGTCCTTCGACCTCGACGAAGAGGCCGAGCGCCTCCGCGAGATCATCCGTACCGGCAAGGGCCAGAAGAAGACCCGTGCGCTCAAGCGCCTCAAGGTCGTCTCCGCGTTCCTGCAGACCAGCAACAAGCCCAAGGGCATGGTTCTGGACTGCGTGCCGGTGATCCCGCCGGACCTGCGTCCGATGGTGCAGCTGGACGGTGGCCGCTTCGCGACCTCCGACCTGAACGACCTGTACCGCCGTGTGATCAACCGCAACAACCGCCTGAAGCGCCTTCTCGACCTCGGTGCCCCCGAGATCATCGTGAACAACGAGAAGCGCATGCTCCAGGAGGCCGTCGACGCCCTCTTCGACAACGGTCGTCGTGGTCGTCCGGTGACCGGTCCCGGTAACCGTCCGCTGAAGTCCCTGAGCGACATGCTCAAGGGCAAGCAGGGTCGATTCCGTCAGAACCTCCTCGGCAAGCGCGTGGACTACTCCGCGCGTTCCGTGATCGTCGTCGGTCCCCAGCTGAAGCTGCACCAGTGCGGTCTGCCGAAGGCCATGGCGCTGGAGCTCTTCAAGCCGTTCGTGATGAAGCGCCTGGTCGACCTGAACCACGCGCAGAACATCAAGTCGGCGAAGCGCATGGTCGAGCGCGGCCGCACGGTCGTCTACGACGTGCTCGAAGAGGTCATCGCCGAGCACCCGGTTCTGCTGAACCGTGCGCCCACGCTGCACCGCCTCGGCATCCAGGCCTTCGAGCCCCAGCTGGTCGAAGGCAAGGCCATCCAGATCCACCCGCTCGTCTGCACCGCGTTCAACGCGGACTTCGACGGTGACCAGATGGCCGTGCACCTGCCGCTTTCGGCAGAGGCGCAGGCCGAGGCCCGCATCCTGATGCTGTCCTCGAACAACATCCTGAAGCCGGCAGACGGTCGTCCCGTCACCATGCCGACCCAGGACATGGTGCTGGGTCTGTTCTTCCTCACCACCGACGGCGAGCTCCGTGACGTCAAGGGCGAGGGCCGTGCGTTCGGCTCGACCGCCGAGGCGACCATGGCGTTCGACAACGGTGAGCTGGCTCTCCAGTCGGCCGTCGACATCCGCTTCCCGGTGGGCACCATCCCGCCGCGCGGCTGGGTCGCGCCGATCGCCGAAGAGGGCGAGCAGGAGTTCCAGCCGGGTGACAGCTTCCGTCTGCGCACCACCCTGGGCCGCGCGCTCTTCAACGAGCTGCTGCCCGAGGACTACCCGTTCGTCGACTACTCGGTGGGCAAGAAGCAGCTCTCCGAGATCGTCAACGACCTGGCGGAGCGCTACCCCAAGGTGATCGTGGCGGCGACGCTCGACAACCTGAAGGCGGCCGGCTTCCACTGGGCGACCCGTTCGGGCGTCACCGTGGCCATCTCCGACGTCGTCGTGCCCGAGGCCAAGAAGGCCATCGTCAAGGGCTACGAGGAGCTGGACGAGAAGGTCCAGAAGCAGTACGAGCGCGGTCTGATCACCAAGGACGAGCGCACGCAGGAGCTCATCGCGATCTGGACCAAGGCGACCAATGAGGTTGCCGAGGCGATGAACGCGAACTTCCCCAAGACGAACCCCATCTTCATGATGGTTGACTCGGGTGCCCGAGGAAACATGATGCAGATGCGACAGATCGCCGGTATGCGTGGTCTGGTGTCGAACGCGAAGAACGAGACCATCCCGCGTCCGATCAAGGCGTCCTTCCGTGAGGGCCTCACCGTTCTGGAGTACTTCATCTCCACGCACGGTGCCCGTAAGGGTCTGGCGGACACCGCCCTGCGTACCGCCGACTCGGGTTACCTCACCCGTCGTCTGGTGGACGTCTCGCAGGACGTCATCATCCGCGAGGAGGACTGCGGCACCGAGCGCGGCCTGAAGCTGAAGATCGCCGTTCGCGGCGAGGACGGCGCGCTGCGCAAGGCCGACGACGTCGAGACCTCGATCTACGCCCGCATGCTGGCCGAGGACGTCGTCATCGACGGCAAGGTCATCGCGCCGGCCAACGTCGACCTCGGTGACGTGCTCATCGACGCCCTGGTCGCCAACGGCGTCGAGGAGGTCAAGACCCGCTCGGTCCTGACCTGTGAGTCCGCGGTCGGCACCTGTGCCTTCTGCTACGGACGCTCGCTCGCCACCGGCAAGCTGGTCGACATCGGTGAGGCGGTCGGCATCATCGCCGCCCAGTCCATCGGTGAGCCCGGTACCCAGCTGACGATGCGTACCTTCCACACCGGTGGTGTGGCCGGTGACGACATCACGCAGGGTCTGCCGCGTGTCGTCGAGCTCTTCGAGGCCCGTACCCCGAAGGGTGTCGCCCCGATCTCCGAGGCCGCCGGCCGCGTGCGGATCGAGGAGACCGAGAAGACGAAGAAGATCGTCATCACGCCCGACGACGGCAGCGAGGAGACGGCCTTCCCGATCTCCAAGCGCGCCAAGGTCATCGTCGGCGAGGGCGACCACGTCGAGGTCGGCCAGAAGCTGACCATGGGTGCCACCAACCCGCACGACGTGCTGCGCATCCTCGGCCAGCGTGCGGTCCAGGTCCACCTGGTCGGCGAAGTCCAGAAGGTCTACAACTCGCAGGGCGTGTCGATCCACGACAAGCACATCGAGATCATCATCCGGCAGATGCTGCGCCGCGTGACGATCATCGAGTCCGGCGACGCGGAGCTCCTGCCGGGCGAGCTGGTCGAGCGGTCGAAGTTCGAGACCGAGAACCGTCGTGTGGTCACCGAGGGCGGTCACCCCGCCTCCGGCCGTCCGCAGCTGATGGGTATCACCAAGGCCTCGCTCGCGACCGAGTCCTGGCTGTCGGCGGCGTCCTTCCAGGAGACGACCAGGGTTCTGACGGACGCGGCGATCAACGCCAAGTCCGACTCCCTGATCGGCCTCAAGGAGAACGTCATCATCGGTAAGCTCATCCCGGCCGGTACGGGCCTCGCCCGCTACCGCAACATCCGGGTCGAGCCGACCGAGGAAGCCAAGGCCGCGATGTACTCGGCCGTCGGCTACGACGACATCGACTACTCGCCCTTCGGCACCGGCTCCGGCCAGGCTGTCCCGCTGGAGGACTACGACTACGGCCCGTACAACGGCTGAGCTCGTTAGGTAGTACGAAGAAGCCCCCCGCCGCTCCGAGAGGAGAGGCGGGGGGCTTCTTCGTGTCGTGGCCCGTGGCCCGGGGCCGTGGCCGCGGGTCAGGACCGTCGTCGGCGGCGGAGGCCTGTGACGGTGACCGAGGTGAGGGCCAGGAGGGCCAGGGTGGCGGCGGCCAGGCCGGGGGTGAGGCCCTTGGGGGTGAAGGTGCAGGAGAGGGTGTTCGTGCCCGGGGGGATGTCCAGGGAGACCAGGCCGTGGAAGCTCTTGACCGGGGCCGAGCACTGCCAGCCGGGGACGTCGGTCATGGCGATGACGGCGGTGCCGGAGGATCCCTTCGGGAGGGTGGCCTCGATGGTGTGGCCGCCGGTGCTGACCTGGGTGGCCCCGGTGACGGTGAGGCGGCCGACGGCCTTGGCGAGCTCGGCCCGGTCCAGGCAGCCGATGGGGTGCTCGCCGGCGGTGGCGCCCTGGGTACGGGTGTCCACGGTGACGTCGACCGCGCCGGACGCGGGGACCTCGCCGAGGCCGACGACCCCGGTCATCCGGTCCTCCAGGGGCCGCGAGGCGCCGCCGGAGGTGAGGGTGCCGTAGAGCTGGGGGGAGTACCAGAAGGCTTCGGAGCCGGGCTCGCAGCGGGCGGCGTAGGTCTGCCGCGTGGCGGTGCCGCCCCGGGTGACGGGCGGGACCGCGTACACGGTGGAGCCGAGCACCTGCTCCTGGTGGGCGTAGACGCTCGCCGGAGGGTTGGGGGAGGTGTACGGGGCGCTGCGGACGGTGACCAGGGGCGGGGCGGGGAAGGTGTGGGCCGTCCAGCTGTCCTTCTCGGGGCCCGGTTCGGCGCGGGCGCCGATCGAGAAGATCGCGTCCAGGACCGGGTTGTTGGCGCCGAAGATGGTGCGGCCGTCGTTCTTGTAGCCGTAGCCGAGGGGTTCCAGGGCCTGGTACGTGCGCTCGGGGAGGTAGCTGCTGTAGTACTGCGGGCCCTCGGCGCGGAGCGAGAGCGCGTCGTTGTACGAGGTCTGCGGGGCTCCCGAGTCGGTCCGGTACGCGGGCCAGCCGTCGACCGAGCGGACGGCGTCGAAGTGGTTCGTGATCGACCGGCTGGACGTGGCGATCGGCTTCGCCCAGCGTTCGCGTCCGCGGCGCTCGTCCGCGTTGACCGCGGCGGCGGTGGATTCGGCGAAGACGACGCCGACCATGAGGACCGCGGCCACGGGGATGAGGAAGCGGCGCTTGTCGCCCTGCATCAGCAGGATCAGGGCCAGGAGCGATACCGCGCCGCCGGCCAGGACGGCCGGCCAGGTGGCGCCGCCGAAGTCGTTGGTGTGACGCAGCACGAAGGTGGCGGTGACCAGCAGGGCGGCGCTCAGCGCCAGGTGCAGCGGGCGCGGCCGGTTGGCCAGCGAGAGCCAGGCGACGATCACCACCATGCCGCTGAAGACGAAGGCCTCGCGGTAGGGGTTGCCGTTCGGCACCGCCAGCCCGTGCCACACGAACTGGGTGGGCGGGAACTGGAAGGAGACGACGACGAGCAGGGTCGCCGCCGCCCACACCAGGCGGGTCCTGCGGGCGATGCCCGTGTTGAGGAGGAAGGCCCCCGCCAGGATCAGGCCGAGCGAGGCCACGTACAGCCGCGGCCGGCCGCCCCACAGGTAGGTGCCGGGGAGCATGCCGGTCAGGAAGACCTCGATCCGTACGGGATCGAAGGAGGCCGCCTTCGTCGGCTGGGCGGCTCCGCTGGAGAGGAACGAGGGCAGCAGGAGGGGGAGCGTGAGCAGGATGCCCGTCGCGGCGGCCGTACCGGCCCGCCATACGGCGCGCAGGCGCTGGGCCCGGGTCAGGTCGAGGACGATCAGGCGGACGGCGAGCAGCACGCAGGCGGCCATCGTCGCCATCATCGCGGTGTAGAAGTTCCCGAACCAGGCGAGCGCGACCAGGAGGGCCACGCCCGGCCAGCGGCGTTCCTCCAGGCACCATTCGACGGCGATGCCCAGGAGCGGGAGCGCGACCAGGCCCCACATCCACATGGGGATGTACGAGGCGTCGCTGAGCGCCCAGCCGCACAGGCCGTAGACGGCTCCGAGGACGCCCCGCTGCCACCAGGGGCCGGGTTGCAGCTTGCCCAGGTAGACGGCCATCAGGGCGGCGGCGGTGCCCATCGTGAGCGGGGTGATCAGGAAGACGGCGAGGTCCACGTGGGCGCGGGGGACCAGGACGGCCAGCCAGGAGAAGGGGTTGCCGAGGTAGGTGTAGTAGTCGGACAGGAACTGCTGGCCGAAGCCGCCGCGCCAGGTGAAGAGGAGGTCGCCGGCGGCCTGGCCGTGGACCAGGTCCCACAGGGCGCGGTGGAAGGGGACGTACTGGTTGGCCTGGTCGTTGAGGGCCCGGCCGGTGTTCCCGAAGGGGAAGGTGCCCCGGGCCGCCCAGGACGCGCAGAAGGCGCCCGAGGCGATGAGGAAGGCGAGGAGGGGGCCGTAGAACCGGGTGGCGCGGCGTGAAGCCGGCCGGTCCGGTCCGGGCGGTGGACTGCTGTGCTCGGTGGGCTCCACGGCCACGGTCCCCAATGTTCTGCTCCCCTTGCTGGTCGGGTGCCAGTCTAGGTCGACCGCGGGGGCCCGCCGGCGCTCCGGGGAATCGGGGGATTCCGGACACCGGGCACCGGGGGCCGCCCGCGGTCAACGGTCAGCGGTCAGCGGTCAGCGGGCGGTGATCTGCCAGGCGGTCATGGCGATCGCCGAGACCGCCGCCATGGCGGTGACGCTGGCGAGCGGCCAGCGTGCCCGCTCCAGGGCGTCCAGGCGGGATTCGTGATCGGCGAGCTGGCGGTCGGTCTGGTCGCTGCGCTGGACCAGGAGGGCCAGCGATCCGTCGACCCGGGCGAACCCGGCCTCCATGGTGCCGCGCAGGCGTTCCAGCTCGACGGCTACGGAGAGCGGGTCCGGCATGTGGGGTTCCGTCATGCGCGCTCGTCCTCCGGGTGCGGGGTCCGGGCGTCGGCGTCGGCGTCGGAGGCGGTGTCGCCGGCGGTGTCGCGCGCGTCGCGCGCGATGAGGGCGAGCAGGGTGCGGTCGGCGTCGTACGGCCACTCGGTACGGAGCCAGCCGGGCAGTACGGCCTGGACGCCGGGCAGCGCCATCACCCGGGTCAGCGCGCCGGCGGCGGTGAGGGCGGCGGCCACCCAGGGCAGTGCGGCGGGGACGCCGGACGCGTCCACCAGGGCGGGCAGCAGGACGGCTATCGCCAGGGCGGTCTGGACGAGGGTGCGCAGGGTGCGCTTGCCGGCTTCGGACATGGGTGGTGCCTTCTTTCGGTGGGGCGGGGGTGGGGGGACCGGTCGTCAGCCGGAGTGCGGAACCTTGAGGGCGTTCCAGGAGGTGCGGCCCGGCCATCCGTCGGCGTCGGCGCCGGTGAAGCCGAGCTTGCGCTGCCACTTGGCGTACGAGAGGCGGTCGGCCTGCGTCCACTGGGGGCCCGGGCCCTGCGCGTACGCGGAGCAGCCCTCGGCGACCAGGCGCTTCCCCATGGCGGTGACGATCGGGGAGCGGGGAGCGGCGGTGAAGAACGCGGAGCCGGGGAAGGGCTGGTAGCCGCCGTTGCCGCCGGCCGGCGGGGTCGGGCGGCCGCCCTGGCCGCCCGGGGCGGCGGCGAGGCGGGCGGCGATGCGGGCGCGCAGGTCCTGCATGGTGAACCCGCGCGGGTCGACCTTGGTGTTCGTCCACTCCTTGTGGCCGATGACCGACTCGGCGCTCCAGCCGTGGGCCCGGCACAGGGCGGTCGAGGCGCGCTCGATGGCATCGAGCTGGGCGGCGGGCCACGGGTCGCGACCGTCGCCGAGGTTGACGCACTCGAAGCCGTAGAAGTGGGCGTTGCCGTCGGTGTCGTTGCGGCGGGGGGCGGGGAGGGCGGTCTCGGCGGCGACGGCGTCCAGGACGGCGCCGTCGCCGAGGCCCGCGTGGTTGGTGCGGCCGTGGCCGATCAGGTGGACGCCGCCGTCCTTGTCGATCACCCCGTGGCAGAGGGGGCCGGGGAGTTCGGCGTAGCCGTCGCGGCAGAGGGCGACGCTGGAGGCGCTGCCGGCGCTGACGGTGTGGTGGATCACGATGCCGTTGACCGGGCCCCAGGCGCCCTTGTGGTTGCGGTTGTGCGTGCGCCAGCCGGGGTGCTCCAGGACGTTCACCCCTTCGGCACGGAGGGCCGCGAGGAGGGTGTCGGCGGTGAGGGGGGCGGCCATGTCGGGCTCCTTCGGACATGCGAAAGCCCCGGGCCGGGGGTGGCTCGGGGCGCGGGCGGATCGGGTGGGTGAGGTGTCGGGGCGGGGGCGGGGGCGGGGGCGGGGGCGGGCGAGGGCGAGGGGGTTACGGCGTCGGCTGGGGGAGCCAGGCGGTGCACAGGGCCGTGTAGGCCGTGACGCGGGATGCGAAGTCCGTCAGGGCCGCCGCCACCGCGGCGGGGATCGCCGACGGGTCCGGGAGGACCGGGCCGTCCGGCGGGGGGTTCAGGACGGTCTGGCCGGTGCCGCGGAGCTGGGCGCCGGAATCGCCCGTCTCCGTGAACTGGGCGGTGACGTACACCGCCGGGTAGCCGCTGACCGGGTCCGGTTCCAGGGTGTCGCCCAGGCCGGCGTCGTGGACGCGGATCTGGAGGGTGTGGCCGGCCTCGGTGACGGTGGCGCGGCCCGCGTAGTCGAGGGCGATGCCCCAGGGCTGGGTCGGGTCGATGTTCACGGGGAGGGTCTCCTCAGCTCTGGGTGCCGTACATCATGAGCGGCTGGGCGTAGACGAGCCCGGTGCCGCTGGTGACCATCGCCTGGATCTCCACCTTGACCAGGCTGCCGAAGCGGGCGTTGAAGTCGTCGGTGACGGCGGCGGTGCGGTCGAGGACCGTGCCGGTGGTGACCGGGTCGCCCCACGGGGCGCCGTCCACGAGGATCCGTACCTGCCCGGTGACCCCCGCCGCCGCGGCGGTGGTGCAGTACACCCGCAGGCGGGGCTGCCACAGCGGGTTGAAGGAGCGGGCGACGGTGGTCCAGGCGGTGGCGTTGGTCTGCGGCCAGCGGGCGGTCGCGAGGTCCTGCGGGGGCAGCATGGCGAGCCAGGGACGGGCCAGGCCGCCGGTGACCACGTCGTCCGAGAGGATCTCGTGGCCGTACGCGTCGAACACGCGGACGGCCTGGTCGTAGGTGCCGGTGACGGCGTTGCGGATGCTCAGGGCGGTCTTGCCGCTCTGCCGCTTGATCTCCAGGCCGTACTCGGTGGCGGACCAGAAGCCGACGCCCAGGATCCGGGTGCCGTTGGGCTCCTCCACGGACAGCGAGCCGCCGTCCTTGATCGTCAGCGCGCCGCCGGTGACGGTGTCGAGCGCGGGGCGGGTGTTGACGGCGGTGGACAGCTGCTGGATCCGGCGTTCCATGGCGGTCAGTCGGTCGATGATGTCCTCGGGCAGTTGCGGCATCAGGCCTCTTCCAGGTAGAGCTCGGCGGTGTCCGGGCGGCCCCGCTCCGGCGGGCTGACCTTGACGCCGATGATGCGGAAGCGGGCGTCCAGGCCCTGCGGATGCCATTCGTCGGTGATCCGGATGCGGACGCTGCGCCCCAGCAGGGACGGCGGTATCTCGCTGCCGAGGCGGACCGTGATCTCCGGGATGACGACCGCCCCGCGGGCCCCGGCGAGTTCGACGGCCGCCAGCCCCGTGAGGACGGCCTTGTCGCTGACGGTGTTGTGGTCGGAGGACAGGTCGATGCGGGGCCAGCCGCCGGCGATCAGGTCGTCGGCGACCAGCTCGTCCGAGTACACCGGCCGCGATTCCTCGGTCTGGTTGCTGTTGGCCGAGGCCCCGCGGGCCCGGGCGGTGGTGCCGCCGCGGGTCGCGTCGCGCGGGAAGGTGTACGAGAGGATCGCGCCGGGCCGGTCCAGCACCAGGTCGGTGGAGCCGGTGTGGATGCGCGGGCTGCCCAGGCGCAGCAGCCGGGTGCGGGCTCCGGAGACCGGGTCGCGGAAGACGGAGATCTGCTGCTCGAACCCGTTCTCCGAGGAGGCCAGGGCTTCGAGCGCCTCGGAGTACAGGGTCTCGTCCCCGTCGCGCCAGCTCCCCGTGCGCAGGACGCCGGAGGTTTCCGTCCCGAAGGAGACGCCGATGTTGCCGCCCACGCCGGATTGCATCCGGCGCCACAGCTCCCGGGCCAGTTCGAGCTGGTCGGTGGGGGTGGCGGCGGCGAAGGTCTGGCGGATGCGGCGGCGGCCCGCGTAGGAGTCGAAGGTGGCCGCCTGGATGCTGAGGCTGATCACGCCCCGCCCGCTGCTCTGCAGGGTGCTCGTCCAGACGATCCCGCCCCACCACAGGTCGCCGCCGCGCTCCAGGTAGACGGCCGTACGGCCCTCCTCGATGCGGCTGACCCGGGCGGCGAGGGCGGAGTCGGGGACCGGGATGGTGCCCGAGAGGGCGCCCGGCTTGCCGATGAAGTCGTCGATGGAGACGTCGCGCAGCGGGAGGATGTCGATGGTGCTGTCGGTCCGTACGTCGCAGAAGATCGCGCGGTACGGGGTGTCGGTGGTCATTTGGCCTCGTAGGTGGCGGCGCCCGCGATGGTGTGCCCGGCGGCCCAGGTCCACGGGGTGACGGAATCGGCGATGCCGGAGACGAGGACGGGGTCCCCGCTGGGCATGCCGCTGGACAGCTCCAGCTCGAAGAAGGAGGTGGAGGTCAGCCGCATCCGGGCGACGGCCCGCTCCCGGGTGGTGGACTGCAGCTCGGCGAAGCCGATGCAGCGCGACAGGGAGGCGGATTTCACCGGCAGGGTGAAGCGCCAGTTGTCGGCGCTGTTGGCCGCGGTGCCGAAGTTGGTCCCGGCGCCGAAGGCGATGCTGAAGTTGAGGTGGACGGTGGGGCCCTGCTGGATCCACCGGCCGGTGACCTGGGCGTCTCCGAAGGCGGGCGGCGCGGCGCCGGTGGCGGTGGTCCACACCGGGGTCCAGTCCTGCCAGGCGGGCTGGGGCGGGTACGGCAGCCAGGCGGTGCCGTCCCAGCGCTGGAGGCCGCCTCCGAGGTCGCGGTACTGGCCCGGGTAGGAGCCGAGGGAGGTGTCGGTGGTGACCGGGAGGATGCCGCCGACGGCGACGGTGGCCGTGCGCAGGCCCACCAGGGCGGTGGCCCAGGCGATGCCGCCGGTGCCGGCGCTGGTTCCGGCGGGAACGGCGACCGTGTAGAGGGGGAGGGAGAGCGGCGGGGTCGCCGGGGCGGCCGGGCTGGCCGCCGGTACGCCGCGGACGATCTCGACGGCGGCCTCGGTGAGGCCGGAGGCGTCGTACTCGTCGTCCCGGACGCGTACGACGACGAGGTCGATCCGGCCGTACTGCGCGTGGCCGTCGACGAAGGTCAGGTTCACGGGCTGGGTGAGGGCGACGGGGTAGGCGCCCTGGCTGTCGGTGCCCTGGATGATGCCGCGGCCCGGGTAGACGGTCGCGCCCATGGCGGTCGTACCGGCGACGGTGAAGCCGGAGAGCCGGGTCTTGCCGTCGCTCGATCCCGGCAGGATGCCGGACCGGCTGGCGACCGGGGAGGTGGGGGTGAGGGCGCCGAGCGCGGTGACGCGGGTGTCGGAGCGGGTCTGGCCGGTGACCGGAAGCCAGGCGGATCGCACGTTCACGGACTTCTCCTTCGGAGCGGTGCTTCGGTTGCTGGTCGCTGCTTGCTGGGATCAGGCGAGGTGGTCGACGCGGAGGAAGATGCTGTCGAAGTAGGTCGTCACGCCCGCCATGCTCGTGCGGTGCATCACGGTCACCGTGTACGGGGCGTCGAGGGTGAGGGAGGGGAGCCGGATCATGGTCGACACCGAGGAGGCGCGGTCGCCGTGGTGCACGGCGGAGCGCTCGTCGTCCGGTTCCCAGATGACGGTGGCGCCCTGGGTCACGCGCACACTGGTGAACCCGTAGGCGTTGTTGTTGCCGACGTTCGTGGTCCGGGCGCCGAAGGTCAGCGCGACCTGGCCCGAGGGCGATGCGTTGAAGGTGGTGCTCAGCGCGGTGACGCTCGTGCCCGCCAGGGCGGCGGTGTACGTGAGGGAGGTGGTGGTGCCGGCGTCCCAGCTCTGTACGAAGCTCGGCTGGGGGACGGCCGGCAGCCAGGCACTGCCGCTCCATCGCTGGAGCACCCGCTGCGGGGTGTCGCGGAACTGGCCGACGTAGCTCGCCGTGGACAGGACGCCCCTGGGGGCGATGCCGCCGATCGCCGCCGGGTACGGGACCCAGGCGCTGCCGTCCCAGCGCTGCAGGGCGGTGTATCCGTCCTGGTACTGGCCCGGGTAGGCGCCGGAGCCGGTCTCGCCGTAGACGGGCACGATGCCGCCGATCGCCACGACCGTGGTGCGCAGGTCCTTCAGGGCCCCGTTCCAGACGATGCCGCCCTTGCCCGCGCTGGCGCCGGCCGGGACGGCGATCTCGTACAGGGGCAGGGAGAGGACCGGGGCGGCCGGGGCGACCGGGGTGGCCGAGGGGGTGCCGCGGATGATCTCGACGGCGGCCTCGGACTTGCCGGAGGTGTCGTACGAGGCGTCGTAGACGCGCAGGACGATCAGGTCGACGCGAGCGAACTGGGCGTCGCCGTCGGCGACGGTGAGTGCGACGCCGCCGTCGAGGGTCACCTGGTAGTAGCCCTGGGAGTGCAGGCCCTGGATGACGGCCCGGCCGTTGCTGACGTTGACGGTCATCGCGGACGTGCCGTCCGTCCAGAACCCGGCGGCCCGGTGCTCGCCGCCGTACGAGCCCGGCAGGATCCCCGAACGGGCCTGCTGCGGGTTGATCGGGGTGGTGGCGCCGATCTGGCTGACCCGGGTGTTCTCGCGGGTCTGGCCGGTCGGGGAGAGCCAGCTGGTGATGAGCGGCATGGGGAACTCCGTTCAGGAGGAAGAGGAGGCGGGAGAAGGGGGTGCGGTCCGGGCGGCCGGGGGCTCCCGCTACCACTCCGCGCTGCGCCAGCGCACGGACATCAGGGCGCCGGGGGCGGCGGTGTCCGGGCGGAAGGACAGCTCGGCGCGGCCCGGTTCGAAGGTGAAGAGCTCCTCCGGGCTGCTGTCCGCGGTGGCCGTGTGGCGCCGCGAGGCGTTGCCGTTGAGCGTGACCGTGCCGGCGCCGGTGTCCACGACCAGCTCGTCGCCGGCGGCCAGGTCGATCGCGTACCGGAGCCGGCGGCGGCTGATCCGCTCCGTGACGGAGGGGGTGCCGCAGGGGCCGCGGAAGGTGATGACCGGGTGGGAGGGCGCGGAGCCGTCGTTGTCGGCGCTGGCGTCGCCCGTCCTGGAGGCGGTGCCCCACTTCAGGGGCCAGACCAGCGGCCAGGTCAGGCCGCTCTCCGGTTCCGGTGCGAACACGAGCGCCGACTGCTCGTCGACGAGGTACCGGCGCGGGTCGGTGGCCAGCCACTGGACGGAGGCCTTGGCCGCGCCCTGGGTGGCGTACGTCCGGTCGGCCGGGACGATCCGCTGGGCGACGCGGGCGCGTACGGCCAGGACCTCGCCGTGCAGCCGGACCGCGAGCCAGCGCTCCTGGTCGCCGAGGGTCAGCGCCTGGCGCAGGGCCCGGACGGTGGCCAGGGAGGCGCCCTGCTCAGGGACCATCCACAGGGTGCCGCCGACCTTGCGGGACTTGGTGTAGCGGGCGCCGGGCCAGGAGCCGTGGCCGGTGGGGCGTTCGGCGTCGGAACTGTCGAACTCGGGCAGGTCCTCCCAGCCGCTGAGCCCCGACTTCTCGATGGTGTAGGGGGTGCCGGGGCCGAAAAGCATCCCGGCCCACTGCATCTGCCCGTCCTGGGTGATGAGCGAGCCGGGTGCGAGGTCGGCGGTGTACGGGTGCGTGGTCTCGGCCATGAGGGGCCGTCACCTCATCTCGGGTGGGGGCGGAGGGGCCGTACGGGGGCGTGCGGAGGCTCCGTACGGGGCGTGCGGAGGCTCCGTACGGGGCGTGCGCGGGAGGGGACTCCCTACGGGGCGTGCGCGGGGGCGGGCTCCGTACCGGTCACGCGTGGGCGCCGGCGAGGAACAGCAGGTCCTCGGCGACGGCCCGGGCGCCGGCGCCCGCCTCCTCCCGGAACTCCTCGACGCGGTACGGCGCCCGGCCCGGGGCGCGCGGGTCGACGGGAGGGACACGGCGGTGGTCGAGGTCCGACACGGGGTTGATGAGCGGGGGCCGGCCCATGGACGTCGGCCAGACGACCCCGCCCTCCGCGAGCATCGGGATCTTGTCGAGATCGACCCCGAACTTCTTGCCGAGGATCGAGAAGCTGAGGTCCTCCAGGCCGTCGATGATCCAGTTGGCGAAGGCGATCATGCCGTTGAAGGGGCCCGTGACCGCGGCCAGTACGGCCTGGAGCCCGGTGGTCACCATGCGGCCGATGCCGCCGAGCGAGCCCGACAGCGAGCCGCTCACGCGGCCGAAGGCGCTGGGGAGGCTGCTGGTCAGGAAGGTGATCACGGGCCGGATCGGGGCCATGATCGCGTTGAAGGCGCCGGAGGCGATGGAGCGCAGGGCGCGGGTGGCCGAGCCGACCGAGCTGCCGACGCGGGAGAGGCCGCTCGCGTCCCCGCGCAGCAGGCCGAGGACGCCGGAGACGACCGCGAAGTACCCCGCGAAGTAGGTCGCGACCACCTCTCCGATGATCTTCAGCACCGGGAGGAGGAACTTCAGCTGCTCCTCGAACACCTTCCCCACGTACGTGAAGAGCTGCTCCGTGATCCGCTGTCCGGTCTCGGAGTTCAGCGCGAGCTCGATCAGCCAGGCCGCCACCGGGACCAGGATCCCGATGAGGAAGCCGATCGGGTTGGCGCGCATGGCCACGTTGACCGCGGTCATGACGACGGAGCCGACGGTCATGGCGATGCCGAAGGTGCTCATCAGCGTGCCGACGATCCCGCTCAGGTCGAGCAGGCGGCCGAGCAGCGCAGTGACGGGGCCGGAGCCCTTGCCGACCTTGAGCAGAGCGGAGCGGGGCCCGGAGGCCGCGCTTCCGGTGCGCTTGACGCCGGTGGACGCCCTGGTGGCGGACCGGCTGATGTTGGTCGCGGACCGGGCCGCCGTGCCCGCCTGGGTCTTGAGCCCGGACAGCACCTTGGCCGCCTGGTCGGCCGCCGGCCCGAGCCGGGCCGTGTCCGTCGCGGCCTTGCGGGCGGCGGAGGTGACCTGTTTGAGGGAGGAGGTGACCTGGCGCGCCGTCTGCCCGGCGCGCCGCGCGTGGCCGCCGAGGCCGCCGAGCGACTTGGTGAGGCCGCCGAGGGGGTTCAGGGCGGCGGCCCCGCTCATCCGCGCGCCTTGGCCAGGTACATCAGCGCGTCGGCGGTGCGCTGCGGGTCGCTCGACTGGTGGGCGTAGTAGTTCTCGATGTGGAGCGCGGAGCCGTTGCCGGCGCCGGTGGCCGTCATCCGGGCGCGGGCGGCCGTACGGGCCAGCAGGCGGTCGAGCTTGGACAGCGGCAGGACGGCTTCGGCCTCACCGGCCTCGGCGATGATCGCCGGGACACCGCCGCTGCGCGGCATGACGACACCGCCGGCGGCGAGCATCGGGATCGTGGGCAGGCTGACGCCGAAGCTCTTGCCGCCGACGAAGGGGACCCAGCCGGGGACGCTGACCCGGATCCGGTTGATCCGGCCGATCATCGAGTTGATCAGGCCGATGACGGAGTTGATCGGGGACTTGACCGCACCGACGATGGCGCCGAAGGCGCCGGACGCGATGCCCTTGAGGCCGTTCCACGCGCTGGACATCCGGTCCTTGACGGCGTTGAAGGCGTTCGGGACGGCCGACTTGATCCAGTTGATCACCGGCATGATGACGGCCTTGATGCCGTTCCACACGCTGCTGATGACCGAGCGGACCGCGCTCATCACGGTGCTGATCGCCGTCTTGATGCCGTTGAAGGCGGACTTCACGGCGCTGCCGATGGCCTTCAGGATCGGCATGACGGCGTTCTTGACGCTGTTCCACACCGATTTGATCAGGGTGCCGGCGCTCTTGATGATCGGGCCGATGGCCTTCATCACCGCGGAGATCACGGTGCGGATGGCGGTGAACGCCGTGCGCAGGACCGTCTGCATGGTCTTCGAGCGCATCGCCATCTCGACGATCTTCTCGATGAGCGGCATGAACAGATCGAGCAGACGGGCGAGGAAGTTGCCCTTCATGGACTTGTTGAGCTTGTCCTGGCCCGAGGCGGCGCGGTCGGCGCCGGTCTTGAACTTCCCGAGCTGCGTCCCGCTGCGCTGGCCGGTCTGGCCGGCCTTGGACAGGGAGCGCTCGGCCTGGTCGGCGGCGGTCTTGAGGTTCTTGAGCTGGCCGGTGGAGCCCTGGGCGGACGTCCGGAGCGTCTTGAGCTGCCCGGACGCCTTGTTTCCGGCGTCACCGACGCGCTTGACGGGGGCGGCTGCGCCGGACGCCTGCGTCTTGAGGTTGCGCAGGGCATCAGCGGCGCTCTTCGTGGAACTGACGAGACTCATGGGTGGTTACACCTCCTTCGTACGGGTGGGGCTGGGGGTCAGCGGCCGCCGGTGGAGCCGCCGATGGCGCCGGACGCGGCGGTGGCCGCCGTGCCGAGGGCCCGCAGCTCGGGGGCCAGGGCCCGGACGGCGCCGCTGAGGTTCTTGGCGGCCCGGGCGGTGGAGTTCATCGGGCCCGACTTGGGGATGTCGGTCGCCGAGAAGTTCTTCAGCGCACCCTTGAGGTTCCGGATGGCCGCGGCGGCGTCCTTCACCGTCTGGGTGTTCACCCGGCCGATGGCCAGGACGAGCTTGTCGATGGCGTCGGCGGTCTTCCTCATCGCCGCGTGATCCTTCGGGATCTTCGAGGAGTCGAAGTTCCGCAGGGCGGTCTTGAGGCTCTTGATGGCAGAGGCGGCCGCTTCGACCACGGCGTTGTCCAGCCGTCCCAGAGCGAGGCGGAGCTTGTCCAGGGCCTTGCCCATGGCCACCATCTCCCTGGAACGGGGGAGCTTGTGCGCCTCCCGGTTGAACTCCCTGACGACCGGGGTCGTCAGGGCGATCGCCCCGCGGAGCGTCGCGAGCTCGGCGGAGGTCAACCCTGCGGTGGGGCCGGGCGGGCCGCCGGTGAGGAAGACCGGGAGCTTGCTGGTCAACCAGGCACCGAAGCGCAGCAGCATGCCGCCGGCGACGATGGTGAGGAGGATTCCGCCCGCAGCCGCGGCGAAGTACGCCCAGGTCAGGGGGTTTCCCTCGATGGCCTTCTTGACCGCGGCGGCCAGGGTGTCCAGACGGGCCTGCTGCAGCAGCTCGACGGCGAGGGGGTTCACGACCTCGCCGTGGATCTCCTTGATCTCCTTGATGCTGGTGGCCAAGAAGTTCTCGGTGACGAGTTTGGACACACCGGGGTTCTTCTCGACGAGGTTTGCGGGGGCCCCGCTCATCACGTACCGCTTCAGCTCCGCGAGGAGCGCGGGGACCTCGTCCTTGGTCGGGGTCGTGAGGGGGGAACTGGGTTCTGCCATGGGTCTTCCTCTGCTTTCGGCCGGTCGGGGCCGAGCACCGGAAGGCCCCCGCCGGTCGAACATCGGCGGGGGCCTGTCGCACGGAGGGCTAGGCGCGGCGCAGCTCCGACAGGGCGTCGCTCCAGCCCGCCGTGTACGCGCGCGTCTCGCGGCGGGTGATCTCGGCGTGCAGCGTGGCGAGCAGGGCCTTCTTGTCGAAGGGGGCGGGGCCGTCCAGGAGCTGGCAGAGGCGGTCGTGGAGCGTGATCTGCGGTCGTGATCCCTCGGCCTGCTGGGTCATGGACGCCTGCCTTCCGGTTGCTGGCCCTTGCGTGTGATGGCGCCGCGAGTCAGGGCAGGGGCATCACGAGATGAAACGGTTCTCGAACGAGTGTACGAACAAGAGTTTGGAACATTCGTTCGACATTTGTCGAGCTGGTAAGGCCGTAGGCCGGATCGCGCCTGTCCGCCCAGGGCTGATTCGCATCTGATCGTGACCGTTTTGGACACCCGGTACGCTTGAAGACTGGTTCCCCGGGCCTCCAGAAGTGGTGCGGGCGGGGGCATAGGGGGACCCCGGGGGCGGGAAGGCAGTTGCTTACAGATGCATAGGGACGCAAGCGGTCGAGGGCGGGAGCAGGGCATCGACTGGCTCGAAGTGGCTCATGACCTGCCCCATCTGTTCGCCCGGCTCTCCGAACTCGTTCACGCGGAGGGCCACGCGCCGGAAGACCTCGTGGTGATACCCCGGTCCGAGCTCGACCGTCGCGAGACGGCCGCGTTCACGGCCGGCTGGGCCGAGGCGATGGCGGAGGACCTGCCCCGCATCCGGCGCGAGTACGAGAAGCGCGTCGTCGATGCCTACGCCGCCGGCGGAGACGCGGGACGCGGGGGCCCGACCGCCCGGCGGGGTGCGAACGCGGGTACCGGTCCGGGTGTTGGTACGGGCGAGGCCGGGCGCCGGGGCGAGGGGGCCGAGGTGATCCGGCTGCCCTTCGCCCTCCTCCTCGACCCGCCCGCGCTGGTCACCGAGGCCGAGGAACGCATCCGCAGGGCGCGGCCGCCCGTGGGCGGGCAGCCCGGCAACCAGGATCCCGGCGGTCAGGATCCCGGGGACCGGCAGCCCGGCGTCGGGCGGTCCGGGGACCGGCAGCCCGACGCGGACCACGCGCAGGCCGCCGCCGAGGAACCCGTCGCCGAGGAACCCCGCGCGCACGAGCAGCCGGGGACCGGCACCCTGCCCTCCGCACAGGAGGTGCGGGAGAAGCGCGCGGTCCCGGCCGGCCGGAAGGTCGTACGCCGCCGGGGCCGGCCCATCGTGCCGCCGCTGAGGGCGGTTCCCGTACAGCCCCGCGCGCAGGCGCCGTCCGCCGATTCCCCGCCGGAGGGGCCGGAGCGGGCGGAGGCCGACGGGCGGCGGAGCCTCGCGCAGAAGGCGCGGGCCCTGGCGCAGGAGCTGGAGACGCGGGGCGGCGTAGGTCGTCCCGAGCCGGCCGGGGACGGCCGCCGCGCGGGCGGACCGTCCCCGGAGCACCCGGAGTAGAGCGCGGCGTACCGGCCGTGGGGCGCCGGTCAGCCGAAGAAGCCGGCGAGCCGCTCCGGGCTGAGCCCGATGCTTCCCGGCGCGGTGGCCCCGGTCTGACCGGGCGGCCCGGGCGGCCCGGGTTCCCCCGGTCCGCCGGGGCCGTCCGCCGGATCCGGCTGCTCGTCCGGGCCGGGGTTCGGCTTGCCGTCCGGCCGCGGCACCGGCTCCGGAGCATCGGGGGCGTCCCCGTCCTCCGCCGCGTTGACGCAGGCGAACATCCAGTTGGCGGCCGCCAGATGGTCCACGGTGGCCGCCAGCAGGTGGTCGGTCACCGACCAGTCGGCGGCCTCGCCGAACAGCTCCCGGTTGACGGAGCTGTCCCGCGGCAGGTGCTTGAGCAGGACCTGGAGCCGGCGGGAGGAGAGTTCTCCCCGGTGCCAGTCCAGGAGGTCCTTGCCGTAGTAGCGGAGCAGGTCCGCTTCGAGGGCCTCGGCGTGTTCGTCGACGAACTCGACGAGGCTCAGCCTTCCCCCAGGCCGAGCCCCGTCTCCTTGCCGTAGGCCTCGAGGATCGCGGCGATGTCCTGCATGGTGATGTCGTGCTGCTCGAAGCGGGTGAACTGCTGGTCGCCCAGGAGGAGCCGGAGCAGACCGTCCACGTCGTTGTCGTCGAGCTTGCGCAGCCCCTTGGCCGCGGCCCGGCTGAGCTCGGTGGGAAGGGTGTACGTCTCCTCGTCCAGCTGGAAGGACCAGGTACGGCCGAGGGCCTCCTGGCGCTGGGCGCGGGCCGCGTTGACGTCGAAGCCTGCCATGGTGATGGGTTCTCCTCTGGGTGAAGGGAAGTCGTGAGGGGGTGGGGG
>NZ_JBHXKA010000046.1:57678-60532 GCF_042722885.1 Streptomyces sp. NPDC058401 | reverse complement strand
GCTCCGCGGCACGTGGCGCGGAGCGGGCCGGGAGCGGCCGGGGCGTGAAGTGGTGCGGGGTGGTGCGGGGCCGTTGTCAGTCGACCTGGAGCTCGCCCATCCGGCTCCAGCCGGTCGCGCCCTCGATGGTGGTGCTGACGATCTCGGGCGTCCGGGTGACCAGGGGGCGCATGGTTTCCAGGGCCTTGCGGAAGTGCGCGGAGGTGACGTGGGCTTCCGCGGCGTCGTCATGGAAGGCCTCGACCAGCACGTAGGTGTCCGGCTCGTCCAGGCTGCGGGACCACTCGAACCACAGGTTGCCCGCCTCCGCGCGGGTGGCCTGCGTGAACTCCGCGACCAGCTCGGGCCACTGCTCGACGTACTCGGACTTGACGGGGAATTTGACCACAATGAAGATCATTCGAGCATTGTAGGTGCGAGTCCGCCGGTCCTACGGTGCCGCCGCCGGCGCCGGATACGCGGTGGCGGTGAGGGCCGCCGCGAGGTCCTCCTTGCGCATCCGCTGGTCCACGTAGAGCAGGGCGACGACCAATTGCGGGTAGCTGAGCTGGAACAGCGAGCTGATGACGATGCCGATCAGCATGGTCACCGCGTAGACCAGGAATCCGACGAGCAGCGTGCTCGGATCGGCCGCGGGACCGTCCGGTCCCGGCATGACCGGGAAGAGGCCGAACATGCCGACGAAGCCGAACGGCATCTGGATGGCGTACCCCACGGCGGACGCCACGACGTACCCGAGCAGCGAAATGCCGAACACCCTCCACCAGCCGTCGCGCACCAGGTGCGCAGAGCGGCGCAGGGCGGCGACGGGGCCGAGTCCCTCGCACACCGCCGCGGTGGGAGCGAGGCTGAACCGGCCCATGACCCAGACGGAGAAGGGGACGCACAGGAGCGAGCCCAGCAGGAGCAGCCCGAAGGCGGCCGGCAGGCCGGAGCCGTCCAGGTCCGTGTTCATGATGATCAGCGGGATGCCGACCGCGTACAGCACGAGCGCGGGTCCGCCCGCGATCAGCGCGGCGAGCAGGACGGTGCCGAGCACCGACGGCAGCCGTGAGCAGCTGCGGCGCCACATCGAGCCGAAGGTCGCCGGACGGCCGAGCACCGCCTCCTGGATCACCGCGGGGCATAGGGCGCTGAACATGGCGGCGCTCAGCGTCATCACGAGGAGCAGGACCACGCCGGCCGGTACGAAGGACAGGAAGAGGGCCGCCACGTCCGAGCCCTCGGGGCTTTCTCCCGGGGCGAGGTCGAAGACGGCGGCGAACCGGTCGTAGGCGACCACGCAGGTGAGGGCGAAGGCGGCGGCCACGAGCAGGATTCCGATGCCCTGCACCGCGACCATGACGCCGATCAGGGGCTTCCAGTACCGCCGGAACACCCCGAAGGCCCCGCTCAGCACCTCGCCCGTGGTGAGCGGGCGCAGCGGTATGACTCCCGGCTGCGGTGCGGGAGGCGGCATCCAGCCACCTCCCCACTGCGGCGGCACGGGCTGATCCGGGTGGTTTCCCCACCCGTTGTGGTGCGACATCGGTGTTCCCCCTTGAATGAAGGGACACGGTAACCCGCTCGTGAAAGCCCTGGTCAAGCGCCCCCTGTCCGCAGCGGGCGGCCCCGTTCGGGAGGACCACGAGCCCGCTGCCCCCGGCCGCCACGGCAACGGCGTAGTCGAAGGAGGAGGCCTCGTCCCGGACGCTTCGTGGGCATCGACGACCAGTGCGGTCAGCAGGTCGTACCCGCCGCCCGAGTGCGCTGATGTCGTCGTACGCCGCCGCTCCCCGGGTGCGTGAAGATCGGGCGAGAGCGCGCGCGAACGCCTCCGCCACGACACGCAGGTGGGTAAGACCGCAGACGGAGGGCTCCATGGCATCCACGGATCCGGGCAAGGGCGCGGGCACGGACAGGGGCACGGGTACGAGCACGGGTAAGAGCACGGGCACGGGCACGGATGCGGACCGGCCCGGCAGGATCGAGGCGCACGGCATCGACCACGTTCCCGACGCGGAACGCCACGGCCGTGCCCGCGAGCTGTTCGCCGTCTGGGCGGCGGCGAACGTGAACTACCTGAGCATGGTGGTCGGCGGCGCCCTCGTCCTCATGGGCCTGAGCCTGTGGCAGGCCGTCGCGGTCATCGTGGCGGGCAGCCTGTTCTGGGCGCCGATCGGCCTGCTCGCCGTCTCGGGGCCGGCCTCGGGCACACCGAGCGAGGTGATCGCGCGGGCGATGTACGGCGTCCGCGGCAACCGGGTGAACATCGCCGTCAACGGCTGGCTGCTCTGCATCTGTTACATCGCCCTCAACCTCGCCGCCGCCGCGGTCGCCGCCTTCGTCCTCGTGGAGAAGGCGGGCATCGAGACGAACAGCGGCGTCAAGGTCGCCGTCGTGGTGGTCATCGCGGCCCTCACCCTGGCCATCGGCGTCTACGGACACGCCACCATGGTCAAGCTCTACCCCCCGATCGCGATCGCCCTCACGGTCACCTTCGCCGTCGTCGCCGGCTACGTGTGCACCCGCGCCGACCTCGGCCACCAGCCCGGAGAACCGCTGACCGGCACCGCCCTGTGGGCTACCCTCGCGGCGGGCGTCACGCTCATCGCCTCGGGCCCCCTCTCGTACACGAACAGCGCGGACTTCTCCCGCTACCTGCCGCGCACGACCTCCCCGTGGGCCGTCGCGGGCTGGACCGCGCTCGGCGGATTCCTGCCCGGAGTCCTCCTCACCACGCTGGGCGCCCTCGCCGCGACCGTCGTCGACATGGCCGAACCGCAGGCCGGACTGGAAGGCGTCCTGCCCTCCTGGTTCTCACCCGTGTTCCTGTTGGCGATCGGGCGCGGGTCGATCGCCACGACCGCCATGA
>NZ_JBHXKA010000046.1:8260-57668 GCF_042722885.1 Streptomyces sp. NPDC058401 | reverse complement strand
GGTTGTTGTGTCCTGGGCCCGCCGGTGGGGTGGGTTTTGTGGGTCGCGGGGCCGTTGGTTCTTCGTGGTTTTTTGGGTTGGTTGGTGGGGCCCCCCCCCCCCCCCAACAACGCCATGACCGCCTACAGCTCCGGCCTCGCCCTCCAGGCCGCCGGCGTCCGCGTCGGCCGCTCCCTCGGGGTCCTGGTCGACGGAGCGCTCGGGGTCGTCCTGACCCTCTACGCCCTCCTCGTCTCCAACTTCCTCGACACGGTCGGCAACCTCCTCCAGCTGACCGTCGTCGTGCTGGGGCCCAGCACGGCCGTCTACGCGACCGACATCCTGCTCCGCGGCTGCCGCTACGACGGCCCCGCACTCACCGACGAGACCCCGGGCAGCCCCTTCTGGTACACCGGGGGAGTCAACTGGTCCGGCGCGCTGGCCCTGACGGCGGGCATCGCGGCATCCGCGCTCTGCGTGGACACCCTCTACACGGGCCCCGTCGCCCGGGCGCTGGGCGGCGTGGACCTCTCCCTGCCCGCCGGCATCCTCGTGTCGGCGGCCCTCTACCGGCTCCTGATGCGAAGCTCCTTGCGCCGCCCCCTGCGGGACTCCCCGCGGGGCCGGGCCGCCGCGCCGCCGGACTGACCCGGATACGGGCCGCCGGCGGACGCGCACCCGCTACGACGGGGCGTGCAGCTCACCGGAGCGCGCCACGCGGGCGTACCAGCGGGCACTCGACTTGGGCGTGCGCTCCAGCGTCTCGTAGTCCACGTGAACCGCACCGAACCGCTTGGCGTACCCGTACGACCACTCGAAGTTGTCGAGCAGCGACCACAGGAAGTACCCGCGCACGTCCACCCCGTCGCTGATCGCCCGGTGCACGGCGTCGAGGTGGGCGTGGATGTACGCGGCACGGAGCGGGTCGTGCACCGTGCCGTCCGGACCGACCTCGTCCTCGTACGCCGCGCCGTTCTCGCTGACCACCAGCGGCAGCCCGGGGTACCGGGCTGCGGTGCGGGTCAGCAGCTCGTACAGGGCGCTCGCGTCGACCGGCCAGCCCATCGCCGTGCGTTCACCCGGCGCCCGGTGGAAGGCCACGCCCTCCGCACCCGGCCACGGCGAGTGCTCGCTGTTGCCGTGCCCGTCGTCCTGCGGCACCCCTTCGCCCTCCGCCGCCCGCGAGACGACCGTCGGGGTGTAGTAGTTCACGGCGAGCAGGTCCAGCGGCTGGTGCACCGTGGCGGTGTCCCCGTCCCGGACGAAGGACCAGTCGGTCAGGCGCGCGGTGTCCGCGAGCAGGTCCTCGGGGTAGGCGCCCTCCAGCATCGGCCCCAGCCAGATCCGGTTGCCGACGGCGTCGATGCGCCGGGCCGCCTCCCGGTCCGCGGCCGAGGAGGTCAGGGGGCGCACCTCGTGGAGGTTGAGGGAGACCGCGACCTGGCCGTCCCGGGGCAGCGCCGCCCGCAGGGCCTGCACGGCGAGGCCGTGGCCGAGGTTGAGGTGATGGGCCGCGCGCAGGGCGGCGACCGGGTCCGTACGGCCCGGGGCGTGCACACCGGAGGCGTAGCCGAGGAACGCGCTGCACCAGGGTTCGTTGAGGGTGATCCAGTGCTTCACCCGGTCGTCGAGGGCGTCGGCGACGAGCCCCGCGTACGCGGCGAAACGCTCGGCGGTGGCGCGCTCCGGCCAGCCGCCCGCGTCCTCCAGCTCCTGGGGGAGGTCCCAGTGGTAGAGGGTGAGGGCGGGTGCGATGCCGGCGGCGAGCAGCTCGTCCACCAGCTTGCGGTAGAAGTCGAGGCCCTTCTGCACGGCCGGACCCCGGCCGGTCGGCTGGACCCGCGACCAGGACACGGAGAACCGGTAGGCGCCCAGGCCGAGTTCGGACATCAGCCGGACGTCCTCGGGGAAGCGGTGGTAGTGGTCCACCGCCACGTCACCGGTATGGCCTTCGAAGACCTTGCCCGGGGTGTGCGAGAAGGTGTCCCAGATGGACGGGGTCCGGCCGTCCTCCCGTGCGGCGCCCTCGATCTGGTACGCGGCGGTGGCCGTGCCCCACAGGAAGCCGGACGGGAAAGAGCGGACGGCGGTGAGCGGCCGGGTCTCGGACGCGGTCATGGAAGGGCGCTCCCAACGTGAGTGTGGATGGAACGGTGCCGGACGAGGGGTGCCCGACGAGGGTGCGGAACGAGGGTGCGGGACGAGGGGTGCCCGGCCGGTCAGTTCTTGACGGCCCCGGCGGTGATGCCGCCCACGATGTGCTTGCCGAGCACGGCGAAGACCAGCAGCAGCGGCAGCGTGGAGATGAGGGCGCCGGTCAGCACGACGGCCTGGTCGACGGTGTGGTCACCCGCGCCGAGGCCGGCCAGGGCGACCTGGAGGGTCGGATTCCCGTCCGGGGTCAGCGCGATGAACGGCCAGAAGAAGTCGTTCCAGGCCTGCACGAAGACGAGCATCCCGAGGACCGCCATCGCGGGCCGGGCCACCGGGAACACCACGTGCCAGATGATGCGCAGGCTGTGTGCGCCGTCCATCCTGGCCGCCTCCACCAGTTCCACCGGCAGGGCCTCGATGAGGTACTGGCGCATGAAGAACACACCGAAGGCGGCGACCAGCGAGGGCAGCACGACCGACTGGAGCTGATCGACCCAGCCGAGATCGGTGATGATCTGGTAGAGCGGGATCACGCTGAGCTGCGGCGGGATCGTCATGGTCGCCACCACCAGTGCCAGCAGGGCGCCCCGGCCCTTGAAGGGCAGCTTGGCGAAGGCGAAGCCGGCCAGGGTGGAGAACAGGACGGTGGACAGGGCCACGAGCCCGGCCACGACGGTCGTGTTGACCAGGGCCTCGCCCATGTCGACCTGGTTCCAGGCGAAGGCGAGGTTGTCGAAGAGCCGGGGGCCGGGCAGCAGCGGGGCCGGGGCCTCGACCACGCGCTCGCCCGTGTGCGAGGCCGCCACGAGGTTCCAGTACAGCGGGAAGAGGGAGACGAGGGCGGCGAAACCGAGGAGGACGTACGTCAGCGGTCCCGCGTGGTGCTGACGGCCCGCCGACTGGCGGAACAGACTGCGGCGCGGCCCCGGCGCGGCGGCCCGGCCCCCGGGCGGGCCCGCGGATCCGGCGGTGGGTGCGGGCGTGGACGGGACTTCGGGCGTGGAGGTCGACGTATCGAGCGTGCGGGCCATGAGCTCAGCTCCCCGGCTTCTTGCGCTTGCGGTGCGTGCGGGTGATCAGCGTCTGGAGGCCGCCGACGAGCAGGAGGAGCAGCAGCATGACCCACGCGATGGCGGAGGCCTGGCCCAGCGCGCCGGTCACCCAGCCCTTCTCGTACATGAGCAGGCTCAGGGTCTGGAACTGGTTCCCGCTGCCCCCGCTGATGCCGACGCTGCCGCCGTAGAGCATCGGCTCCCCGAAGAGCTGGGTGGCTCCGATGGTGGAGACGATGACCGTGAAGAGGATCGTCGGCCGGATGGAGGGGATGGTGACGCTGAGGAACTGCCGCAGGCGCGAGGCCCCGTCCAGCGCGGCGGCCTCGTAGAGGTCCTGCGGTACGGCCTGCATCGCCGCCAGGTAGATGAGCGCGTTGTAGCCCGTCCAGCGCCAGGTCACGATCGCCGATATCGCGATCTGCGCGGGCCACTTGGAGGACTCCCAGGCGACCGGTTCGAAACCGACCCAGCCCAGGGCGGTGTTGATCAGCCCGTAGTCCGTGTTGAAGAGCTGGGCGAAGACGAGCGTGGCCGCGGCGATCGAGGTGGCGTACGGGGCGAGCACCGCGACGCGGAAGAAACCCCGGCCGCGGAGCCGGTAGTTGAGCAGGTGCGCGAGGCCCAGGGCCATCAGCAGCTGGGGGACGGTGGAGATCACGCCGATGGTGAAGGTGTTGCCGAGCGCGTTCCAGAAGAACTCGCTGGTCGCCAGTGAGCTGTAGTTCTCCAGCCCCTTCCACCGGGCGCTGCCGCCGAGTTCGACCCGGTGCAGCGAGAGCCAGCCCGTGTAGATCAGGGGGAAGAGCCCGAAGGCCGCGAAGGTGAGGAAGAAGGGGGCGACGAAGACGTAGGGGACCGCCTTCAGGTCCAGGCGGTAGAGCGTGCTGCGCAGGCTGGTGGGCGGCGGGGAGCCGCCACTGGTCGCCCGTACGGAGGTGGCCACGGGGGCGTCCTTCCGGGTCGGTGCGTACGGAGGTGCGTACGGGGGATGCGTACGGGGGATGCGTACGGAGGTGCCGTACACGGGGATGCTGGACGGCGGCGGCCCGCCACCCGCGGGCGGCGACGGGCCGCGCGCGGCCCCGCTACTTCTCGATCTTGTCGTCGACCAGCTTCTTGACGTTCTCCCAGGCCTTCACCGGGTCGGTGCCGCGCTGCTCGATGTCGAGGATGCCGTTGTCGGTCAGGAAGGTCTTCACCTGGCCGTCCCAGCGGCTGATCGGGGCGGGCGTGATGCCGGCCGCGGCCTCCGAGTAGATCTTGCCGACCGGGGTGTCGCCGAAGTACGGCAGCTTGGCGTCCTGGACGGCCGGGGAGGTCAGCGTGTCCTTGGTGGAGGGGATGTTGCCGTTCACGCCGAAGACCTTGGCGTGCTGCGCCGGTGCGGTGAGCCAGGCGGCGAGCTCGGCGGCCTCCTTGGTGTGCTTGCCCGACTTCGGAACGGCGAGGAACGAGCCGCCCCAGTTGCCGGCCACGGGCGGCGCGGCGATGTCCCACTTGCCCTGGTTCTCCGGGCCCGCCTGGTCCTTGATGATGCCGGTCATCCAGCTGGGGCAGGCGACGGTGGCGAACTTCGAGTTCTTGAAGGCCGCGTTCCAGGTGCCCTTCTCGTCGAACTGGCGCAGCTTGGCGGTCAGTTCGCCCTTCGCCGCCGCCACGGCGGTGTCCCACGCCTTCTTCACGCCCGGGCTGTTCTCGTAGTCCAGTTCGCCCTTGGTGTCGGCGTACTGCACGGGCTGGCTGGAGATCACCGCGTTGAACAGGCCGCTGGCGGAGTCGTGGAAGGCGGTCCCGGCGGGGGCGCTCTTCTTATACGTCTCGCCGGTCTCGATGAACTTGGCCCAGTCGCCCGCCCAGAGCTTGGCGACCTCGGTGCGGTCGGTCGGGAGCTTGGCCTGGGCGAAGAGGTCCTTGTTGTAGCAGATGGCCATCGGGCCGATGTCCGTGCCGAGGCCGATGACCTTCCCGTCGGCCGTGGTGGCCTGCTTGACCTTCCAGTCGAGGAACGCGCCGAGGTCGGCGCCGCCCGTCTTGCCGAGGTCGGTCCACTTGTCCGCCATCGCGGAACCGGTCGCCTCCGCGATGTAGCCCACTTCCAGGGCCTGGATGTCCGCGAGCCCGCTGTCGCGGGAGAGGCGCAGTTTGAGCGTGTCCCAGTACTTCTGGCCGTCGGCGACGTTCGACTCTTCGATCTTGATGTTCGGGTGGGCCTTCTCGTACTCGGCGTAGAGCTTGGCCCCGGTGGCGTTGTCGTAGCCGAACGAGCCGAAGGTTCCGATCCGCAGCGTGATCTGCCCGCCGCCGGCCGCGCCGTCGGCCTTGTCGCCGTCACCGTCGCTGCCGCAGCCGGTGAGCAGGGCCGTACCGGTCGCCACGACGGCGATCGCGGTGACCGCGTTGATCGCAGTGCGGCGTCCGCGTCCGTGTCTGCTGCTGGAAGTGCGCATTCCACTCTCCTCGTCCAAGGTGGTGCTCGTTGTGCGCCGGGGGGTCCGGCGGGCTGTTCGCGGCTCGGCGAGGGCCCGGCCCGGACCTGATGTGAAGGTCGTTCTCGCATCCCAGAGTGGGAGCGCTCCCACGTCGTTGCCGGAAGGTTGCTGCTTGGCGGGTGCGGGTGTCAAGACGTGAACGTGAATTCGTGACGGGAAGCCGTCCGGCGCGTCGGAGGCCCTGCTTTCCGGCGCGGCCTCGTCGGGTTCTGAACGCGGACGTGGCGGCAAGAGGGGATCATGAGTAGTGTGGGAGCGCTCCCATTTGAACCTCCGGTGCGCCGGACCGGCGTAACGTGTTCCGCGTGAGATGGGGGGCGGGATCCGCTTCTTACCTGATCAGCCGTGCTCCGGCCCGGCACGCACCGGCCCGGAGCGCGAGGGCGCACGAGGGGAGTTCGAGGATCGTGAGCGGACGGCAGAACGGCAGACCCACCCTGGAAGAGGTCGCGGCCCTGGCCGGAGTCGGCCGGGGCACCGTCTCCCGGGTGATCAACGGCTCGCCGCGGGTGAGCGAGCAGGCCAGGGAAGCCGTCGCCCGCGCCGTGGCCGAGCTGGGGTACGTACCCAACCAGGCGGCCAGGGCGCTGGCCGGCAGCCGGACCGATGCGGTCGCCCTCGTCATCCCGGAGACCGAGGCCAGGCTGTTCTCGGAGCCGTACTTCCTCGACCTGATCCGCGGGGTCAGCGCCGAACTGGCCGAAGCCGACAAGCAGTTGCTGCTCACCCTGGTCCGGACCGAGGCCGAGCGCCGGCGCTTCGAGGACTACCTGGCCGCCCAGCGGGTCGACGGCGTCCTGCTGGCGTCCGTCCACGGCGACGACCCGCTGCCGGACCGGATCGCGCAGCTGGGCCTGCCGGTCGTCATGAACGGGCGGCGCTCGGAGGCCGAACCCGTCGCCTACGTGGACTCCGACAACATCGGCGCGGGACGGGCCGCCGTCGCCCACCTGGTGGGGCGGGGCCGGAGCAGGATCGCGACCATCAGCGGACCGCTGGACATGTACGTGGCACGGGCACGCCTGGGCGGCTACCGCGCGGGGCTCGCCGAGGCCGGGATCCAGCCCGACGAGTCCCTGGTCGCGACCGCCGACTTCACCGAGGAGGGCGGCCGGCTGGCCATGCGCGAGCTCCTGGAGCGGGCCCCCCGCCTGGACGCGGTCTTCGCCGCCTCCGACGTGATGGCGGCCGGCGCGCGCGGGGTGCTGCGCGAGGCCGGCCGCCGGATCCCCGAGGACGTGGCCCTGGTCGGGGTCGACGACTCCGCGGTGGCCCGCCTGATGGATCCGCCGCTGACCAGCGTGCGCCAGCCGATCGAGGAGATGGGCCGCACGATGACCCGGCTGCTGCTCCAGAAGATCGCGGAAGGTTCCGGAGCCGGCTCCGCGACGCCGGAGGCGAAGGGCGAGGAGCCGCGCAGGGTCCTCCCGACGGAACTGGTCGTGCGGGATTCCTCCTGAGCCGGGATCGCCGGGAGACCGGTTCCCCCTCGTCGCGGCCGTCGGCCGTCGGCCATCGGCGAGCGGCTGCGACCCGACGCGGCCGATAGGCCTCAGGGCACCGGACTTCCGGTGCTCAGGCGCGGGTGAGCAGGTCGGCGACCCCGGCGACCAGCTGGCTCTCCGCTGAGTTGCGGGCGGTCGTCGGGTGGTAGGCGAGAACGAAGCGGCGTTGCTGGTCACGCGTGGAGAACGCGGCGTTCTTGTAGCCGTACGTCTCGCCGGTCTTCCCCCAGAGGGTCACGCCGTTGACCGCCTCTCCGTACGGGCGGCCGGTCACCTTGTCGATGATCAGTACGGCCAGAACGTAGTTGATGCCCCGGTACTCCTGCGGTGTTCAGCGGTGGGAGAGGAACGGGTGACGTGGGAGACGCGACGGCCCGGCGCGCGGGCGGCACGGCGGTGGTGGCCAGTACGGCCGCTCCTGACAGTGTGGCGCCCACAAAGACCCTTCGGGACATGTGTGTTGGTGTGATGACCCTCAGGCTGCCAGTGGGTCTCCGACCGGGCATCGGGGCTGCCCCGGACCCGTCCCCGATGTCACCCCGACCCGGTCCTGCTGGGCGCGCCGCGGCCGGAGCCGTACGGAGACCAGGGGTTTCCGTACGGCTCCGGCTCATCGGTGAGGCGGGTCGGTCAGCTCACCGGCGGTGTGTCAGAGCGCCGGGTGGGCGTTCTTCATGAGCTCCTGGAACTGGGCCGAGAACCACCGGCCCGACAGCGGCGCGTCCGGGAGGGAGCCCGACATGCTGTTCCCGTTGCGTGCGTTGCCCGTGTACGTCGGGTCGCACATCCGGTCGAAGCCCTTGCCCTCGTCGTTCGCGATCTCCTTGCTCGCCCCGTCCGACTCGCCCGGCGGCTTGATCCACACGTAGGCGTCGATGCCCGCTGCCGGAGCTGCCTGCGGCCGCTCGCCGAGGCCGGCGCCCGACTGGTTGCACCAGTTGCCGAGGTGGATGCGCCGGTCGTAGCGGCCGCCGTTGACGTAGGTGTCCACGCTGGTCAGCGCACCGGGTCCGGTCGGCCGCGCCGTGCCTCCCCAGCCGTTGCGGGAGGTGTCGATCAGCATGCCGAGGTTCGCGTCGAAGCCCAGGGACACCAGCTTGGTCCGCATGGCCTGGGCGTAGGAGAGCTCGTCCGTGTACCGGTTCCAGTCGACCCACTTCGACTGGCGCACGGAGGTGCCGTTGACGGAGTCCTCGATCGTGAAGTGGTCCTCCTTCAGGGCGCTGTAGTTGGCCGTGTTCACGATGAAGCCGTGCACCTTGGCGAGCGTGGAGCCCTCGGCGGTCGCCGCCTGCTTGAACATGTCGGCGGAGGCGCCGAAGTTGTCGTCCCAGCCGAGCCAGCCGTGGTGTCCCGCGTCCACGTAGTTGTAGACGTTGGCGATCGAACCCAGCTTGTTCAGCGCGTACCCGACCCCCTTGACGTAGTTTCCGTTGGCCTTCATCACATCGCAGTTGGCCGTGGCCGTCGGGCGTCCGGTGACGTTGGTGACCAGGTTCGGCAGCGAGTCGATCTCCACCGTGGTGACGATGCGCAGGCCCGCGTACTTGCTGTCGGCGAGGATGGCCGCGATCGGGTCGATGTACTGCGTCTTGTACTTGTCGATCTCGGTCGGGCCCAGCTCGCCGTTGGAGGCGAGTGCTGCGCAGTCCCGGCCGGGCAGGTTGTAGATCACCAGCTGGACCACGAGCTCGCCGCTGCCCTTCTGTGCCAGCGCCGCGTCCAGGTGGGCGCGCAGACCCATCGAGCCGCTCGTCCCCGCGATGGCGGCGGTGCGGTCCAGCCAGACACCGGTGGGCTGGTTCGACACCCTGGTACCGCCCGGCTCGGCGGCGGCCTTCGCGGACCACTCGGGGTTCACGTACACCTTGGCGCCGGCGTACGGGTTGTCGGCCTTGCCGCCCGACGGCGGCGGGGTGGTCGGCGGGGTCGTGGGCGGCGTGGTGGGCGGGGTCGTCGGAGGAGTGGTAGGCGGCTGGGTCGGGTCGGTCGCACCGTTGCAGGTGACGCCGTTGAGCTTGAACGTCGCCGGCACGGCGTTGGTGCCGGTGTGCGAACCGTTGAAGCCGAAGGAGGTCGAACCACCCGTGGCCAGGTTCCCGTTGTACGAGAGGCTCTTGGCGCTCACGGCCGCCCCGGACTGGGTGATCGTGGCGTTCCAGCCCTGGGTGACCTGCTGACCGTTCGCGTAGGACCACTCGACGGTCCAGGAGGCCACCGGGTCACCGGTGTTGGTGACGATGACGTTCGCGCCGAACCCGGTGTTCCACTGGTTGGTGATCTGGTACGCGACCTTGCAGCCCGCGGTGGCGGCGCCGGCGGAAGTGCCGAACACGGTGGCGGTGGCGCCGGCCGCGGTGACGAGGCCGAGGGCCGCCAACAGGGCGGTGCGCCGGGTCGTACGGGACGTCGTACGGGACGTGGTGCGGGGAGTCGTGCCGAGTGCTGTGCGGCTCATGGTGGTGGGATGCCTTTCAGTTCAGGGCGCGCAGGTGGTCGCGCAGCCCGGTGCCGAATGCGGTGGGGGTGCCGTCGTACGAGGTGATCAGGGCCGGACCGGAGCTGCAGTTCCAGGTGTTCCAGGTCCAGCCGAGATACGAGAGGGAGCGGTCGTCGAACCACTTCATGACGCGGTCGACGAACGCGTGCGTGCAGGTGTTCTCGCCGATCTCGCCCGCCACGAGGGGGACCCGGGCGGCGACCGGAGCGAGCGTGGAGTCCCAACATGCTTCGCTGGAACAGCTGTTGAAGTTGTAGACGTGCCAGGCCGCGGCCAGATTGCCCGTCGGGTCGGTGGGGGAGTGGGTGAGCCACTGGCTCAGGTCGTTGGAGTAGGCGAGGCCGGGGACGAGCAGGAGATTGCGGGCGCCGGTCGCGCGGACGGCGTCCACCAGGTCCTGCATGCCGGCGACCTCGTAGCCGATGCCCGGGCACGTGCCGCCGTCGCGCCAGCAGGACCATGCCTGGGCGGTGGTGGGGGTGGCCCGGTCCGGATAGGGCTCGTTGAACAGGTCGAAGACGACCCGCCGGTCGTTCTTGAAGGTGTTCGCCACCGAGGTCCAGAACGCCGGGCCGTACTGGGCGTCCGGCATCGGCTTCTGGCAGGAGGCGTGGACGTCGGCGCACCCGGAGGAGTTCCCGGTGTACTGGCCGTACGTCCAGTGCAGTTCGACGACCGGGGTCATGCCGTGCGCGAGGACCCGGTCGACCAGTCCCTTGACCGCGTCGGAGTAATGCGCCCCCCGGTAGTCGGGTTTGATGGTGTCGAGCCCGAGCCAGCACTCCTCGTTGAGGGGAATGCGGACGGTGTTGGCCTTCCAGTCGGCGATGGCGCGCACCGAGGCGTCGTCGACGGGACCGTCGAAGATGCCGTGGCCCTGGACGCACATGAACTCGCCCCCGGAGCGGTTGACTCCGAGGAGGCGCCGGGTGGCACCGTTCCGGTCGGTGATCCGGTTTCCGGTGACGCTCAGTTCGGGCGCACCGGAGACCGGGCCGGTGGGGGTGGGTGTGGGGGTCGGGCCCGTGGGCGTGGGCGTTGGAGTGGGAGTCGGGGTGGGAGTCGGGGTGGGAGTCGGGCTGGGTTCGGGTCCGGGACCGGGCCCGGAACCAGCGGTGCAGGCTGCCCCGTTGAGCGTGAATGCGCCGGGCGCCGTGTTGGCGCCCGACCACGAGGCGATGAAGCCGGTCGTCACGCTCGCGCCGGCGCCGAGCACGGCGTTCCAGCTCTCGTTCACGGCGGTGACGGACGGCCCGCTCTGGGACCACTTGGCGCCCCAGCCCTGACCGAGGATCTGACCGGCCGGGAAGCCGAAGCCGAGGCTCCAGCCGTTCAGTGCGGGGCTGTTGTTGGTGACGGTGACCGAACCCTGGAATCCGCCGGCCCATTGGCCGACGACCGAGTACGTCACCGTGCACGAGGGTGCGGCCGCGGCTCCTGCGGCCGTACCCGTGACGGCGAGCGCACAGCTCACCATCGCGAGCGCTGCCGATGTGAGCAGCGCGGATGTGCGTGGGGGGTGTCGCATGAGCGAGTCCTTGCAGCGAGGGCGCGCCTTCTACGGCGCGCCGACTGACGGATTCGCTCCCACTGGTTGGGGCCAGACCGTAGCGGCAACTGACGTCAAGCAACAGAGGAGTTGAGGAAATTACTGCGGGACGGGCTTCGACTCTTCACGGACCTTGACGGCGTTGAGTCCCGTCTGCACAGTGGGAGCGCTCCCACTGGTTCAGGGCTTGTGTCCATCCTCCCCGTACGAGTTCATCTACGAGTTCATCTACGAGTCCATCCCTCCGACGAGAGGAGACCCATCCCCATGCCGATCCGGTGCCCGGGCCGGCCGATCCCGCTCAGTCCGTGCGGGGAACTTCCAGTCGGCCGACGAGTTCCTCGACGAACGCCTCCAGGTGGGGCGGGCGGGCACCGGTCCGGGTGGCGACGAACCACGTGCGGGTCAGCGGCTTCGCACCCATGCGGACCAGGGCCAGACCGTGCGAGGCCGTGTAGGGGGAAGCCACCCAGTTGGGCAGGACGGCCAGGCCCTGGCCGCCCGCCACCATCTCGATCACCAGGTCGGTCACCACCGGCATCGTGGTGATGCGGGCGGGCCGCGCCCCGGCCGGGATCGGCAGCGGCATCGACGGGATGCGCTTCTGGTCGTAGAAGTCGTAGAGGACCAGGTCCGTTCCGTCGAAGTCGCGGGCCGTCACGTGTGCGCGGGACGCCCACGGGTGCCCGGCGGGCACGACCGCCACCATCTCGTCCTCGAACAGCCGGGTCAGGGACACCCGGTCCATCTGCAAGTCGGGCTTCGTCACCAGGGCCACGTCGACCAGGTCGGCGAGCAGGGCCGGGATCGGCGCGTCGTCGGCGACGGTCTCGATCCGGACCTCGATGTCCGGCTCGCGCGCCCGGAAGGCGCGCAGGACCGGCGGCAGCCACGGGAAGGTGGTGCTGCACTGCGCGGCGAACCGCACGCGCCGGTCCCGTCCGTCGCGGAGCTCCCGCAGGTCGCGCGCGGCCGATTCGAGTTCCCCGAGGACGTGGCGGGCGGCGACCAGGAGCCGGCGGCCGGCGGCGTTCGGGACCAGGCGGCGGCCCTTCCGGTCGAAGAGCGGCATGCCGAGCCGCGCCTCCAGCCGGGTGAGCCGCTGACTCAGCGCCGGCTGGCTGACGTAGAGGCGTTCGGCGGCGGCGGTCAGCGAGCCGGCCTCGGCCGTGGCCTCGAGGAGTTCCAGATCGCGCAGGTCCACATCCATAACGCTGGATTATCACATGCTCCATATTCCGTCGTGGTGTTATGAGTCGGGGGCTCCTAGGTTTCTGGTGCCGGCCACCGGAACTCCCCGGTTGCCGCCCACGAAAGGGACTCCTTCCATGAGCGTCACCAGCACCACTGGAGCCATCAGCACTACCAGGAGCACCGGCATCACCATCACGGCCCTCGTCACCGGCTCCTCCAGCGGTATCGGCCTCGACGTCGCCCGCGCCTTCCTGGCGGCCGGCGCGAACGTCGTCCTCAACGGCCGCGACCCCGACCGCCTCGCCAAGGCGGCCGCGGGCCTCGGGCATCCGGAGCGCACCGCCTGCGTCGCAGGCAGCATCGCCGCCCGGGCGACCGGCGAGGCGCTCGTCCGTACGGCGCTGGAGCGCTTCGGGCGGATCGACGTCCTGGTCAACAACGCCGGCACCTTCGAGCCGAAGCCCTTCACGGAGGTGACGGAGGACGAGCTCGACGGCTACCTGACGGGCAACCTCAAGGGCACCTACCTCACCACCCAGGCGGTCGTACGGGCCCTGCGCACCCAGGGGCAGGGCGGCAGCATCGTCAACATCGGCACCGTGCTGGTGGACCACGCGCTGGCGGGCTTCCCGGCCACCGCACCCGTGGTCAGCAAGGCCGGTGTGCACGCGCTGACGACGAGCCTCGCCGCCGAGCTCGCCGCCGACGGGATCAGCGTCAACCTGGTCGCGCCCGGCATCATCCGCACCCCCCTGCACGAGGCCTCGGACGTGGACGCGTACGGCGGCCTCGCCCTGCAGGACCGGGTCGGCGAGGTCGCCGAGATCTCCGACGCCGTGCTCTACCTCGCGGGCGCCGGTTTCGTGACCGGCCACGCCCTGCGGGTGGACGGCGGCCACGTCACCGGCCGTCGCATCTGACACCACTCCCGCTACCCGGGCTCCCCCGCCCGTCCGTCATCGCCACCGCCCCGAGACGAGGAATTCCCGTGCCGTACGTCAACGTCAAGATCACCCGTGAGGGCGCCACCGCGTCGCAGAAGGCCGAGACCATCGCAGGAGTCACCGACCTGCTGGTCAAGGTCCTCGACAAGGACCCGGCCACCACGTTCGTCCTCATCGAGGAAGTCGCCCTGGAGGACTGGGGCGTGGGCGGCGTCCCGACGGACGAGTACCGCCGCCGCAACCGCGCCCGCGGCTGAGCCGCGACCGGGTCCCCGGCCGGGCCCCGCGGTTGACCGCGTGCGGCGGCCGGCCGGGGCTCCGTAGGGCGGACGGTGCGGGTCAGGCCGGACGCAGGTCCGCCGCGCACAGGTCCGGGCCGATGAAGGGCAGCAGCCGCACCGTGGTCCCGCTGGACTCCAGCAGGCCCTCCAGGACGCCTTGGTGGACGGCGCACACGACCTCGGGCCGGGTCCGGGCCAGCTCCAGGTACGGGCACGCGTGCAGCAGGACCCGACGGGTGCCGGGGTCGGGTTGCGGCGCGTCGCCGGGTGCGAAGCCCATCCGGGCGGCCGCGGCGAACACCCGCTCCGCGGCGGGCCCGCTCCCGGCCAGCCGGCGCCCCCAGCCGAGACCGGCCTCGCGGGACGCGCCGGGGCCGCCCCCGACGGCCTCGGCCAGGACCTGGGCGAGCTCCCGGAAGGCGCTGTCCGCCGGCTCCTCCCGGGGGTCGGGTCCGGTGGCCGCGTACCGCAGCCGGGGACGGCCCCGGCCCGGACCGGCGGAGGCGGTGGCCGTGACCAGGCCCGCCTCGGCGAGGGCGGCCAGATGGTGCCGAACGGTGGCGACCGAAAGCCCCGTGGCAGTGGCCATGTCACCGACACCCAGCAGGCCGTCCGCCTCCCGCAGCAGGGCCATCAGGCGTCGGCGCGACGGTACGGCCAGGGCGTGGTGGACGCGCTGGGCATCCACATCGCGGGGCATTTCGGTCATGGCCCCAATATAATCGACACCCATTGCTTAAAAGGGGAGCGAGCCCCGCCCCGGCTCCTGCCCTGCCCCCGCTCAGGTGCCCGTCCGTACGGCGAGGGACCACTCGTTCAGCACCCCGGCCTTCGAGGCCACCGCATCGGTGATCCTGAGCTTCCAGCTCCCCGGCACGGCGTCGACGATGAGCGGGGCGAGCAGGGAGGGCGGCTGTGAATCCAGGGTCACCCGCAGGTTCTTGGCGTTCCCGCCCGTGCGGTTGTGGATCACGGCGCGGCGCCCGCTCGGGGTGCTCGATGCCGATCGTCACCGTCAGGTCCCGGACCGTGCCCTGGCCCTGGAAGGTGATCGAGTAGGTGAGACCGCCGGCGTCGTCCTCGCCGTCCGGCAGGCCGGACGGGCCCCTACGTCCCTGCGCCCGCCGGGGTCGTTTCCGCGGACTGTTATCGTCCGCTCATGCCCGAGCTGATCACGCCCACGCCCCGTCTGTACGCCTCCTGGCTCGCCGCGCAGGAGGAATGGGGCTCCGACGCCCACATGGACGGCGCCGGGCTCGGCTCCGACGACGATGTGGACAGCGCGGAAGGCTTCGCCGCCTGGACGCAGCGGCTGCGGAGCTACGGGGACCGCTCTCTGCCGCTCGAACCGGGACGCGTCCACGCCACCTACTGGTGGATCGCCGAGGGGGACGCGTACCTGGGCGCCATCGACCTGCGGCACTACCTGAACGGGTTCCTGCTCGACGCCGGAGGCCACATCGGCTACAGCGTGCGCCCCTCGGCCCGCCGCCGCGGGCTGGCCACCTGGGCCCTGGGCGAGGTCAAGCACGAGGCCCGGCTGCTGGGGATCGACCGGGTGCTGCTCACCTGCGACCCCGGGAACCAGGCCTCGATCCGCACGATCGAGGGCAACGGCGGCGTGCTGGAGGACGTCCGCGAGACCTTGATCGGCCGCAAGCGGCGGTACTGGATCGACCTCTAGTGCGTGCATCGAAAATACTTCCTGGAAGATCGTCAGGCTGCCCGGTTACGGTGCGGGCATGGTGAATTTCGTGCTGGTTGCCGGTGCGCGGCTCGGGGCGTGGGCGTGGGGCGAGGTGGTGCCGCATCTGAGCGCGGCCGGCCACGGCGTCCATCCGTTGACGCTGTCCGGTCTTGCCGACAAGCAGGGTGTACCGGCGGGGCAGGCGACCCACGTCCAGGACATCGTTGCCGAGGTGGATCGGCAGGGTCTGCGTGACGTGGTCCTGGTGGGTCACAGCTACTCGGGCATCCCGGTAGGGCAGGCCGCGGAGCGGATCGGTGACCGGCTGGCCCGCGTAGTGTTCGTCGACTCGAGCGTTCCAACTGACGGCGAGTCGTTCGTCTCCGCCCGGCCGGACGGCGGGGCGGCAGTGGAGGCATCGATCGCCGAGAGCGGAGGGTTTTGGCCGCTCGCGCCGGCTGCCCATTACGACGGCGAGGGTCTCACCGATGAGCAGATCGCACGCCTCGTGCGTGGCTCGACGCCTCACCCGGGTGCCACGCTGACCGAGCCCGCCGTGCTGTCGGGGCCGCTCGGTGAACTTCCGGCGACATACGTCCTGTGCGTGATGCCAGGGGCCGGGCCCGACGACGCCGGGCCCGACGAAGATGTGGCCGAGCTGCTGAACAGCAAGCGCTGGCGGCTGGTGAAGATGGACACCGGCCATTGGCCGATGTTCTCCCAGCCGCGCGAGCTGGCGCAGATACTCCTCGATGCTGCCGTGGAGTGAGAGCACCCCCATGCCCGCACCCGACCGCGTGGCGCTCACGGGCCTGCCCGCCCGCTACCGCGACGCCGGATGGTGCGGGTGGGGTGGATGGTGCGGACGGTCCGGGAACGTCGGGGCCGCGGGTGCCGGGCCCAGGGTGGTCGTGCCCGGGGTCGCGCGGTGGCCCAGGCCCGTGCGGTAGGCGTCGAGTGCCGCTTCGGTGCGGCCGGCCCGGCGCAGCAGGTCACCCAGGAGCCGGCACAGGTCCGCGAGGTCGCCCGTCGCCCCGCTGCGCTCCAGCAGCGCCAGGGCCTGTACGTAGTGCTCCTCGGCGGACTCGTACGCGCCCCGCTCCTCCGCCATGAGGCCGAGGAGCCGGTGCGCCCCGCCCGCGTGGACCGCCCCGTGGCTGTCGCCGAGGGCCAGCAGCGCCGAGAGCAGCCCGGCGGCCTCCTCGTACCGGCCGAGCCGGCGCAGTACGTCCGCCAGCTCGACCTCCACCTGCGCGGTGTACAGGGCCGCCCGCCCGGCCGAGAGCATGTCCCGGGCCGTGCGCAGCTCGTGCTCGGCGGAGGCCAGGTCCCCGTTCTGGGCCTGTACGTAGCCGCGCATCCAGTGGCAGTGCGCCAGATCGGTGCGCAGCTGTAGCTGCCCGTAGATCGCCTGCGCCTTGGCCAGGGAGGCATCGGCGTCGGCGACGCGCCCCTCCGTCAGGAAGGTCCGCGCGACCTGCCGGTGCATGCCCGCCACCAGGGCCGGGTCGGTGACCCGGGGGGCCAGCGCCAGGGCCAGTTCGGCGGCGTGGGCGGCCCGGGCGTGGGCGCCCATGTCGATGTACGGCCCGATGACCGCGGCGTAGAGCAGGACCAGTGCCTCCGGGTCGGCAAGTCCGCTCGTGCCCAGCTCGTCGATGGTGGATTCGAGCAGGTAGCAGGCGTAGCGCAGTTCCCCGGCGAGCAGGTGCGCCACGGCGCGGCCGCGGATCGGACGGGCGCGGCGGGGGAGCGGCTCGTCGGCCAGGAGTCGTTCGGCTGCTTCGAAGTAGCCGATGGCTGCGGGGAGTTCGCCCGTCTCCAGGGCGCAGTCGCCGAGTCCGAGGAGCGCCCCGATCCGTTCGCCGGTGAGCCCGAGCTGCTCCGCTTCGGCGAGCAGCCGCCGGTACTGGACCGCGGCCTCTCCCGCCGCGCCGGAGGCCAGGAGCTGCTGGGCGTCGGTGAGGGCCAGGCGTAGCTCGGTGGCCAGCCCGGCGGGGCGTCCGGTGGCCAGTTCCTCGTAGGAGGTGCCCAGTCGCCCGGCCAGGAAGCGCAGCGCGGCCTCGGAGGGGCGCACCTTGCCCGACTCCAGCGTGGAGACATAAGCCGCGGTGTAGGAGGGCTCAGCCAACTTGCGCTGCGTCAGGCCGCGTTCGGTGCGCATGCGCTGAACCCTGCGGCCGATCTCGGCCGGTTCGTCCATGGGATCCCCCTGGTTGCTCGAACTGCCCAGTATTCAGGGGCGGCAGGGCATTGCGCACCCGTCGTGCGCCCCCTAATTTAAGCAACCGATTCAGTTCACTTACATCTCTGCTTAACTCCCTTCAGTGCAGGAGGACTTCATGCACCACGTCAGACGCCCGGCCGCCGCCCGGGCGGTTCTGCGGGCAGCCGTCGCGGCTGCCTGCGCGACCGCAGCGCTGCTGGCCGCCGGACCCGTCCGCGCGGCCGGCGCCCCGGTCGCGCCCCGGCTGGTGGTGGAGATTCCGGGTCCGGAGCAGGGCGGTGACGCCGGATCGGGCCACGCCCGGGTGCCCGCACGGGCCGCCGGGCCGGCCGGAACGGGCGCCCGGCTCTCCGAAGCGGAGCGGGCGGCGGACGGCGAGGTGGCCAAGCTCGTCGACAACGGCCCCACCGCCGACCGACTGGACGTGGTCGTCATCGGCGACGGCTACACGGCGGCCGAGCTGGCGAAGTTCCACGCCGACGCCGAGGCGAAATGGGCCGAGGTCACGGCCGTGGAGCCGTACGCCACGTACCGCAACCTCTTCAACGTCTGGACGGTGGACGCCGTCTCCCGGGAGTCCGGCGTCTCCGGCGACCCCGACCGGGCGGCCGTCCGCGACACCGCACTCGGCGCGTACTTCTGGTGCGAGGAGATCGAGCGGCTCCTGTGCATAGACCAGCCCAAGGTGGACTCCTACGTGGCCAAGGCGCCCGAGGCCGACCTCGTCCTCGTCCTGGCCAACAGTGCCAAGTACGGCGGGGCCGGCTACAACGAGCCCAGCGCCACCCTCGGCTACGAGGGCATCTCCACCGCCTCGGCGGACAACGCCAAGTCCGGCCAGGTCGCCATCCACGAGACCGGCCACTCGCTCGGCAAGCTCGCCGACGAGTACTTCTACCCCGGGGTCCCGGACTACGAGAAGTACACCGGGCCCGAGCCCGCCGAGTCCAACAGCTCCACGCTGTCCGCCGACCGGATGGCCGCCCGGCGGGCCAAGTGGTACCGCTGGCTGGGCGAGCCCTCCCCGGACGGCGGCACCGTCGGCGCCTACGAGGGCGGCGGCTACTTCGTCACCGGCCTCAACCGGCCCACCGACAACTCCCTGATGCGGGTCCTGGGCAAACCCTTCAACCTGCCCGGCGTGGAGGCGATGATCGCCGGCTTCCACCAGCACGCGAACACCGTCACCCCGCTCACCCCGACGGACCGCACCCTGCGGACCCGGCACACCGCGAAGGCGGCCGTGCCCCGGCTCACCGGCAGTGACGGCCGCCAGCTCGTGGTGCGCTGGTACCTCGACGGCCGGGAGCTCAGGCGACTGGCCGGCCGGACCGAGGTGACGGTGGCGGAGCTGCGGCTCCCCGACCACCGCAGCCACACCCTGTCGGTCACCGCCGAGGACCGGACCCCGTCGGTCCGCGACCCGGAGATCGCCCGGACGCTGCGCTCCACCGTCGCCTGGACCGTCCGCCGGTAGGGGGGCGGGAGCGGGCGCGGCCCCGCCGGGCCGGGCGGACATACGACGGGGGCGGCGCGGGAGCCCACCGCCCCCGCGCCGCCACCGCTCGCCCGTCACCGCTCACCCGCCTGCGCGGCGCCCTAGGCAGGCTCGCCCACGGGCTCGGCGACCGGGCCGGCGGCCCGCTCGCCGCTCCGGGGCAGACGGCGCAGGGCAAGGGCCATGGCGGCTGCCGTGTAGGCGCACAGCACCGCGACCCCGGCCCACCAGGGGAGCGGGAAGTACCCGGCGGACGGTGCGTAATGGGCGGTGACCTGCGGGTATTCCACCAGGGTCTGCTGGACGGCGAAGCCGGCCGCCGGAGTCACCCGCAGCAGCCACTGCGCGAGTCCGTCGCTCAGCAGCGGCACGGTGCTCACGGCGTACGGGACCACGACCAACGAGACGGCCACGAGCCCCGCGAGCAGGCGGCGCCGGAGCACCGAGCCGAGGGCCAGGGCGAGCACGGCCGTGAGGGCGAGCACCGCGGAGACGCCGATGATCACGCGTGCTCCGGTGAGCGCGGACAGCCCCACGACGGGCACCCCGTTGGATTTCAGGACCGCGACGCCGACCGGAACCATGACGCCCACGGCGAGCAGCCCGGTCACGAAGGTCACGGCTCCCACGACGAGGGTCCGCGCCCCCAGTACCGCACGGGGGAGCTGCGTACCGTCCCCCGCCTCCCGGCCGTCCGACCCGCCTCCGGCGAACCGCACCGCCACGACCAGCACGATGGCCAGGGCCAGGCTCAGACCGGTCAGCATCCCCTCCACGGGGCGGCCGCCCATGATGGCCACGGGCCCGATGTCACCGGCGCCGGTGACGGTGATCGTGCCGGCCTCCTCCACCGCCCCGGACGGCGTGTGCTGCTTCTCCCAGTCGGTGCTGTTCATCTCGCCGACCATCCCGGCCCGCCAGCTCCCGCCGGGGGCCGCGCCCGCCAGGCCGACGTGGTCGAAGGAAGCGCCGGCCTGGGTGAAGCGCACCTGTTCCGTGGCACCGCCGAGGCCCACCGGACGCAGCGTCAGGTCGCCGGGGGAGGTGGCGAACAGTCCCACCTGGGCCGTTTCGGGCAGCCCGGGCACCTTCACCGCGGCCACCTTCGCCCACCGCTCGCCGTCGGAGGACTCGTACCCCGTGACGGTGTCGCCCGCACGGGTCAGCCGGAGCCACCGCGGCGAGCCCGCCGAGACGGCGGCGCCGTTGACGGAGCTCCCGGCGATGTCGTGGCGGTAGTCGTGCTGCATCCGCACGCCGTGGTCGCCGGTGACCATCAGGGCCGCGTACGAGGACCCCTGGCGGACACCGTCCTTGATGATGATCCCGGCCTTCGCCCAAGGCACCAGGCCCGGGACGATCTGATCGTGGTGGGGCGGCGGATAGGTGATGGTGCCCGTCATGGAGGTCATCCGGACCGTGATGCTGCCCTCGCGCCCCAGATCCCGGTGCATGAAGGCGAACTGGTCGCTGACCACGGCGCCGTCCGGACCGACGGGGTCGGCCGGGCAGGTGCCGGTGCAGGACGCGTGGTTGCCGAAGGCGTAGAGCAGCCCGAGGGCGAGGACCATCAGGGCCGCGGTGACCAGGGCGATCAGCCGGGCCGGACGCAGGAAGCGGGTCCACTCCTGCCGGAGGATTTCCTTGTGTGTGAGCATGCTTCGGTTCTACGCAGCCGCCCGTAACGCGGTCCGAACCGTCGCTGTCATGACGCTGTTAGGTGCTGCCGGGCATGCTGGACCCCATCGGACGGGACGGGGAGTGGAATCATGGCCAGACTGCGGAGCGGGACCGTCGGACGACGGTTCACCCTTCTCTACGCCACGGTGTTCCTGCTCTCCGGGATCGGGCTGATCGCCCTGATCTACCTGTTCTCCCGCTCCGACTTGGCCGTCTCCGTTCCCGGAGAGCCGCCACCGGGCGGGCCGGCCACGGGCCTCGCACAGCACGTCCTCGACCTCGAACGACAGCTCGCGGACGTACACGCCCAGCAGTCCAGGCAGCTCCTGTTCGGCTCGCTCATCGCGATCGTGGTGATGGCCGCCGTCTCGCTCCTGCTCGGCCGGATCCTCGCCGGGCACGTCCTGCGCCCGCTGCGCCTGATCACCGCTGCCACCCGGCGGATCTCCGCGGACACCCTGGACCAGCGGCTCGCCGTGGCCGGGCCCGACGACGAGGTCAAGGAGCTCGCGGACACCGTCGACGGGCTCCTGGCCCGCCTGGAAGCCTCGTTCGCCGCGCAGCGGCGCTTCGTGGCCAACGCCTCGCACGAACTGCGCACTCCGCTGACGACGATCCGGGCCTCCCTCGACGTGGCCGTGGCCAAACCGCAGCCCGCGGCCCAGACCCTCGCGCTCGCCGGCCGGGTACGAACCGAACTCGACCGGGTCGACCGCCTGTTGGACGGTTTCCTCGTGCTTGCCCGGGCCCAGCACGGCGTCCTGCCCGAGCGTGTTCCCGTATCGCTGGCCGAGCTGGCGGGAGAGGCTCTGGCCGCCCGGGCCGCGGCCGTCACGGAGAAGGAGCTGACCGTCGAGGACGGGCTGACACCGAGGGCGTGGACCCGGGGCAGCCCGGCGCTGCTCTCCCGGCTGGTGCAGAACCTGATCGACAACGCGATCGTGCACAACCAGCGGGGCGGCTGGATCCGGATCACCACCGAGGACGGCGCCACGGAGGACGGCGCCGCCGAGGACGGCACCGGCGCGGGCGGTACCCCCGCGGACCCCACATCCTGGGCCCGCCTCGTCGTCGAGACCGGCGGGAGCGTCCTCGACCAGGAGCAGGTGGACCGGCTGACGCAGCCCTTCGAGCGGCTCGGCACCGACCGGACGGGATCGCAGGAGAGCTCCGGACTGGGACTGTCGATCGTCGCCGCCATCGTCTCCGCGCACGGAGGCCGACTCGACCTCCGCGTCCGACCGCGAGGCGGCCTGAAGGTGACGGCCGCGATGCCCCCGGCGGGCGCCACGGGCGCCATGGGCTCCCCAGACGTCCCGGTCTCCCCGGCCGGCGCGATCGGGGGCACGCCGTGAGGATCCTGGTCGTCGAGGACGCCCGCTCGCTCGCTGAGGTCGTCGCCGAAGGGCTGCGCGACCAGGGCATGGCCGTCGACCTCGCGTACGACGGGCTGGCCGCCGCCGCCAAGCTCGACGTCAACGCGTACGACGTGGTGGTCCTCGACCGGGACCTGCCCGGCATCCACGGAGACACGCTCTGCCGGATGATCACGGAGCGGGAGGACCGTGCGATGGTGCTGATGCTCACCGCGGCCGGTTCGCCCGGAGACCGGGTCAGCGGCCTCACCCTCGGCGCCGACGACTACCTGGCCAAACCCTTCCACTTCCCGGAACTGATCCTGCGCATCCGCTCCCTGGCCCGCCGCAGGCCCGCGGCCCGGCCCCGCACCCTGCGCGCCGCCGGCATCGAACTCGACCCGGTCCACCGCACCGCCCTGCGGGACGGCGCCCGCCTGGAGCTCTCCGTCAAGGAGTTCGCCGTCCTGGAAGCCCTGCTCCGGGCCAGTCCGGGCTTCCTGAGCGCCGAGGACCTCCTCGAACAGGTCTGGGACGAGAACGCCGACCCGTTCACCAACACGGTGGCGGTCACCATGGGCCGCCTGCGCCGCAAACTGGGCGCCCCGCAGATCATCACGACGACCCCCGGCGTGGGCTACCGCATCGCAGCGCCCGCACCCGGCTGACCTCACCGGCCACCGGGCTGTGACCGGCAGGCCTGATCCGCTTGAGCGGTCCGGGGTTCCAGTGGCTACAGCCGGGGACTCGGGCCCGACGGCGGATACCCCCCGCCGCCGCCCGGGAACCTCGGTTGGTCTCTGCTGAGTTCGGTGAGGGCATCGGTGATCCGCTGCCGGGGACTGCCCGTTGGGCAGTATGCCCGGAAGCCCTCCCACAGACTCCAGCCCTGGTATCCGTCGAGTTTCCTCACGGCCCCCTGCACCAGGTAGGGGTCCAGGTCGTGCATGGCCAGCAGACCGGTGTACCCGTAGACACCGGTGAACTGCTCGGCCCACCAGAGTGCCGTGCCGTCGTCCCAGGTACGGAAGAACTCATGATGGATGTGCACCGCCTCACCGAGAGTGTCCCACGCTTCGGAGAACGCCGTGTCGGCCGGTCCGATCGCGTCGGCGGCGACGTCGAACGGGGCGGAGAGGGCCTGTTGCCGCTCCGGAAACGCGGCGTCGGACAGGAGGCGCAGCGCACGGTCGGCCTTGTCGCCGACCCGCCGGATGTCCACCGCGGCCCGGGCGGCGTCGCGGGCCGCGAGCGCCGGGCTGGTCCACGCCAGGAGGAGCGAGGGGCGGTCGGCGGCTGCGATCCGGGCTTCGAAGGCGTCCGCCCGGGCGATCCGTGCCAGTAGCGGGCCGCACAGGGCCGTCAGTGCGGCGGCCTTACCGGTCCGGAGTTCCTCCAGCTGGACCGCGCGGGCGACGAACTCGGCGAGCTCCGCGTCCACGGCCGCGGCCAGCGCGGTCAGGTCCTGTCCCACTCTGGTGCCGGCGGCGAGACCGGCGAGCGCTTCCAGGACGGCCGCTGTCGGACGGGCGAGGTCCTCGCCCGTCGGGCGCGGTTCCCTGCTCCGCAGGATCTCCAGTACCTGGCCGGTCGCCTCGGCGCGACGTGGTGCCGCGAACTCCGGGAAGCGGTGGGTGCGTTTGTCCGCGAACGCCCGCAGAACGTCTGTCCACCAGGACCGCCGGGGTCCCTCCGGTACGGCGGCCAGGGCCTGGTCAAGGCCGGGTCGCGCGGTCCACCGGTCGCGCAGTGCCCGGCCGGTCTCGTCGGTCCACTGCTTCACCGCACGTTCGGCGGCCTGCCGCAGCTGTGCGTCGGTGGCTGGAAGCGGAACCGGCACGATGTTTCCCCCAAGCCCGCGTTGTCGGCGTAGACGCCCCCTGTGGAGTGTGGCAGCCCGGTGGCTCCGGCGGAACGAGAGCAGGGAAAGTCCGCTCCGCGGGTGTGCGTGGGTTGCGGCGGGCGTTGTTGGCGCAAGGTGTGGTTCGCCATGTCCAGGTGGCCGACCGTGCTCCCGGCCCGCCAGGGCGACCAGTGCCCCGTCGAGGGGGCATGCTGTCCGCCCAAGATCATTCGTGCAATCCCGGACCGGCCCGCCGGGCCGCGCGGATCGGCACGGATAATGGCAGGGCACACCGAGCGGAGAGTTGACGAAGCGATGACGCTGCAAGAAGGCCTGCGGGTGAGGCTGGCGGGGGACACCCGGCTGACCGACTGGGTCGCGATGACGGAGGACCCCACGGGTCCGGCGGGCCCGGCGGGGGCCGTCGCCGGTTCGCTGTCCCTGGCGGCGGGTACCGAGGGCACCGTGGTGCGGGTGGTCGAGCACGACCGGCAGACCGAGGGGTCCCGCGAGTACGAGCGGCTGAAGTCGCTCCTCGACGCCTACGGCGCGGGCATGCCGGCGGAGAGCAGGAAGCAGCTGGAAGAGAAGGTCGCCGGCCTGGAGCCCGCGTGGACCGCCTACCGTGCGGAGCCGCTGCGCGTGACCGTCCGGGTGCGCTTCGACAACGGATTCATCCTCGACGACGCACGCGAAGACCTCTTCGACTCCGACCCCGACTACGAATCCGACTCCGTCTGACGGCTCCGGCACCGTCTGGCGGGCCTCAGCGGGCCAGCGCCGCGTCCACCGCCGCCTCCGCGTGCAGGCGGGCGGTGGGGAAGAGCGGTACGGGGCTGTCCGCGGGGCCGATGAGGAGCTCGATCTCCGTGCACCCCAGGACGATCCCCTCGGCGCCCCCGGCGACGAGCTTCTCGACGACCCGGCGGTACGCGGCACGCGATTCCTCGCGGACGACGCCGAGGCAGAGCTCCTCGTAGATCACCCGGTGTACGAGCGCACGCCCCTCGGGGCCGGGAACGCTGACATCGAGCCCGCCCGCGGCCAGGCGGCCCCGGTAGAAGTCCTGTTCCATCGTGAACGCGGTACCCAGGAGCCCCACCCGGCGCAGCCCGGCACCGCGGACGGCGGCGGCCGTGGTGTCCGCGAGGTGCAGGAGCGGGACGGAGACGGCGGCCTCGACCGCGTCCGCGACCTTGTGCATGGTGTTGGTGCAGATCAGCAGGAGGTCGGCGCCCGCCGCTTCCAGCGACCGGGCGGCACCGGCCAGTACCTCGCCGGCCTCCTCCCAGCGGCCCTGGACCTGAAAGCGCTCGATGTCCGCGAAGTCCACGGAGTAGAGCACGCAGCGGGCGGAGTGGAGTCCGCCGAGGCGTTCGCGGGTCCGCTCGTTGAGGATCCGGTAGTACTCCGCCGTCGACTCCCAGCTCATACCGCCGATCAAACCGATCGTCTTCATGCGCCGATCATAAAGGGAAGTCGCATATGGCCGTACGTCCATAAGGTTAGCTTTGAGTGTCTGTGGGGCGGGGCTCCAGCGCGTCGAGGACCCGGTGCAAGGGCCGGCGCAGGGCGACGGCGACGGGCCGGGGATCCGTGTCGGCGTACGCGGCGAGCCCGTCGCGGGCGGCGGCCACGGCGCCCCCCGGGTCGCCTCCCGACAGGGCCTCCTCGACGGCCCGCGCGGTGAGCGAGGCCAGTTCGGGAACCCGGAGCCGGGCCCGGTCGAGCTCGGGAGCGAGGCCCTCCCGGCAGGTGAACGCGTCCACCTCGCCGGCCAGCGTCGCCACGTGCACGGCGAGCCCGTCGGCGGTGGCGATGCGCTCGGCCCGGAGCCGCACGGTGCCGCGCTGACGGCGGCGCAAGGGGTTGAACCGCAGGGCGCGTTCGGCCTCGCGGGCGCGCGCGGCCCCCGCGTGCACCGCTTCGACGTGGGTGTGCACCCGGGCGAGGTTGTCGCGGGCGGCGGCCGGACCGCCGCCCAGCACCGCCGCCGTACCGGTGAGGCAACGGCTCAGCCGTGCGGCGCAGTCGTCGGCGACGGCCGTCAGCACGCGCAGGGGGTCGGGCGGCCACAGCAGCGGAGCGAGGAGGATGGTGACCGCCGCGCCCGCCACGGTCTCCCACACGCGGTCCAGTGCGTAGGAATCGGGGGAGGTGCTGGCGAAGACCAGCAGGGAGGACAGCGCGACCTGGATGTTGTTCGTGCCACCGGCCCGCAGGAGCATGCCGACACCCAGGCCCAGGGCCACCACCAGGGTCAGCGTGAGGGTGGACGGCTGCCAGAGGTTCAGTACGCCGATCGCGATCAGCACGCCCGCCACGACCCCCAGGATCCGCTGCAGCGAGGTGCCCAGGGCCGTCATCGGATCACCGCGCAGGGCCACCAGGGGGACCATCGCCGCGAAGACCGGCGGCTGGTCGGCGCCCAGCCACAGCGCGGCCTGCCAGGCCGCGGCCACGGTCACCACGATGCGCGCGGCGGCCGGCCCCTCGGTGCGCAGGAGCTCCCGGGCCCGGTCCGACCGCCCGGCCCGGCGCGCCGGGGAGCCGGCGAGATCGGTCATCCGTCGAGCGGGCGCAGGCCGGGACGAGGGGGCGCGGGATCCCTCCGTACGGGGGAGCACGAGGTCATGGGAGCCCCGATCGCGGGTCGAGTGGGGTGGGAGCCGGGGTGGACGGCGTCGGGAGCGGCGCGGTCCACCGCCGTCCTCGCCCGTCCGCCGCCATCGTCGCCCGCACCGCTCAGCGCTGCCACCCGGGGTTCGCGCTGTTCTCCGGTGCGCCCGCCGGTGGCGGGACGGCCCGGTACCAGGGGGAGGAGGGCGGCCGGCTGCCGAGCGGCTCGGAGCCGGCCGGGGGAGCGGTCGTGACGTGCAGACCGGCGTCCAGGCCGAGGACGGCGCCGACGGCGGTGCCGTCCTGCGCGGTCAGGGCCGCCGGGGCGCCGGTGTAGTGCATCTGGGACTCGTACCAGGACGGTCCGCCGTCCGTGTCCGATGCGCCGACCGTGCCCGCGCCCGCGCGGCCCGTGAGCAGGCTCCCCGCGACGCCGACGGCTCCGTAGCCGCCCTCGCCGCCCACCTCGGTGACCGGGGAGAACCGCGGTGCGGTCCCGCCCGCGGTGGTCAGGCTCGTGCCGACGGTACCCGTGCCGGGGTGGCGGAAGTAAAGGGCGACGCCGTCGCCCTTGGCGCCCGCCGTGAGCGGCCCGGTGGTCGTGGGCAGCCCGGTGGGGACGGGGGCGCCGAACGGGGCGTCCGGGGTCTGCTGGACCCAGGCCAGCACGCTCTGAGTCGTGGCCGCGTACACGTGGCGCCGGCCGGCCGCGTCCGTCGCGGTGACCGGGTCGCCGCGCAGGTCGGAGCCGCCCAGGGACTGCCACGCACCGAAGGTGCCGTCGGGCGCCGACTGGGTGCTGGCACGCAGGGTGCGCTGGGAATCGCGTACGTAGACGGTCATCCGGCCGGTACGGTCCAGGGCCACGGCCGGTGCGCTGATCGCCGAGGTGCCGGACACGTCCTCCGTGTCCGGGGTGCCCAGCGACAGCCACGGGCCGAAGGCTCCGTCGGGCGCCGTCTGGACGGAGTACACGAGCTCGCGTCGGTACTCCTGGGGCGTGCTGCCCAGCGTGGTCCGGGTGCCGAAGACCGCGACCCTGCCGTCGGGGAGCCGGGCCGTCGCCGCTCCCGTGTCCATCCCGGTCCCGGCGAGGAACTGGGGCCCCTGCCACGGGGCGTTGGGGCCGCCGCGCGACCAGTAGGCCATCTGTCCGTCCAGCACGCCGAAGGCCCACAGCCGGCCGGACACGCCCTCGGTCATCCAGGAGCCGACATCGCCCCGGCTGTAGCGGATGGTCCGGTTCCAGCCGGAGCCGGCGGGCCGGGTCGCCGTCTTGCGGTCGCCGCACCCGGCGGGGCTGCCGCACCAGTTCTCGTGGTCGGACCAGGCGTAGGTCTTGAGGTAGCCGAGCTTCTCCTCGGCGGCCTGCGGGTCCAGCACCGGGGGCAGGGCGGTGTTGGGATAGCTCACGTAGTTCTGGACCGAGAAGTGCGGGCGGTCCGTGGACTTCGCGTAGCGCTCGGCGGCGGCCTGCACGAAGCGGGCGCCGTATATGTGGTCCTGGTGGTCGAGGAAGACGCTGCCGCGTATGCGGCCCGGGGTCGGGTCCTGGGTCCGTATGGTGGTCGGCCGGTACAGGGCGAAGACCCCGGCGATGGCCTCCACGATCTGGTCCCTGTCGTACGAGAACCCGGGCTTGACCGGCGTCCCCGAGCTGAGCTGGGCCTCCAGGGCGGGGACCCGGCCGTCCCACAGTCCGCGCAGGCTGTCCGGACTGTCCCCGGAGATGGTGCGGGCCTCGCGCAGCTGCATCCACACCAGGTTGACCTCGGGCCGCGCCACGAGGACGTCCACCTCGGCGCTCCCGCCGCCGAGGGTGGGTATGGAGCGGCGCTGCCAGGCGCTGGTGCGGTCGCCGGTGGCCATCTGCGCGTAGGCGGCCCGTATGCCGTTCTGCCGGGCCTCCGCGTACGCGGCGCGGTCCGCGGGGCCCGCGGGGTCCTGCAGGTGGGGGCTGTGGGCCTCGTTGCGGCCGTCGGACTCACCGGAGGTGAGGTAGACGGTGGTGACCTTGATGCCCGTCGATATGGAGCGGCTCAGGTCGGGGTTCATGAAGTAGAGGTCGTCGTCGGGGTGCGCGACGATCTGCAGGACGGTTCCCTCGGTCACGCTCGGGCGGAGCGCCGCCCCGGGAGCCGCCGACTCGGGCGTGGCCCCGTACCCGTAGGCCCAGGTCGTCACACCGCCGGCGCCGACGGTGAGCGCGGCGAGCAGGCCCGCGATGCGGGTGCGGCTGGCCAGGGACATCTGCAACGCCTCGGGGATCGGTGGGTCGGTCGGGTGCGGAGCCGGGGTGCGGGGCGGTTCCTCACCCCGTCGGCCCCACCGCTTTCCGGAGACGACCGGGCCCGATTATGCCTCGCGCGCGTGTGCCTGACACACCGTCGGGTCGATTATCGGGTTGTATGGGGCACCTTGCGCGGATCGCGGGATTGAGTGCTGTTTGTCCGGATAAGCGGAGGAGGGGATCCCGCTTCGTGCCCACGTGTCCGGGTGGTCGATCTCGCTGTCGCATTCCGGGCGCAATCGGTCGCCCCGGCCGCCGATGCGCAGGTCGGCGGGGTGCGAGGTCCGACCCTCACGCCTGACGGAGCGTCGGCGGCCGACGGCGAATCGTCCGGGGCGGCCGCGCGAGGGAGACGCCTCCCGTGTGAGCGGATCCACACGGTGGTCGTCGGTCTTGAGACGGGCGAGATAGGGGGTGTGCCCGCCGCACCGGCGGCGGCCCGGGATCCGCCGCGCGGCCGAACCGGGGCTGACCGGCAAGAGCCGAAAGGGGCGGCCCGGCCGACGGACGGGACGGCTGCTTCCTCGTCGGCGACGTCGATCGTCTGGTGCTGTCCGCCGTCGTTGACCACCGCGGTAGCGCCTGCACCAGGTGAACGGTGTCCTGGCCGGCGCGTCCCCGGTGGTGTGCGTTCAGGGAGAGGACCAGCTCTGCTCGGCCCGCCGGGTCGTCGGCCGGGGTATCGGCGCGGCCCACGAAGCCTCCGAGACGGCCGCCGAGCCACGTGCGGCGGCGGCGGCGCTGCGCACGGCCCCGGCCCGCGGGACCCGGTCCCGGGCGGCCGATGTGGCCGCTGGTGTCCGCGCCGACGGGACGGCGGTGTCCGCGCGTCCGGGCGGGCCGCTTGACCTCAACTCCGGTCGAGGTCCTACCGTCGGCCCTGTTGGCCGTCGGTTGATCGGTGCCTGACGGCAGCGTGGGAGGACGAGGGGGAACACCATGAGCCTTGGTATCGGAGCCACCGCGCAGCGGGCAGTCGTACTGGGACCGGGCGGCCCGGTCGGTACGGCCTGGATGGCGGGCCTGGCCGGCGGACTGCGCCGCATCGGGGTGGATCTCGGCGGAGCCGACCTCGTCGTCGGTACGTCGGCCGGTGCGATCGTCGGCGCACTGCTGGCCACCGGCCAGGACCCCGGACGGCTCGCCGCCCCCGGATCCGGGGCCGGTCCGGCCGCCCCCGCGGAAGTGGTGGACGCGGCCCGGCTCGGTTCCGTGTTCGCGGTGCTCGGCGAAGCCGGCCTGGAACCGGGCGAGGCCCGGCGCCGCGTGGGCCGGATCGCCCTGGACCACGCCGGCTCGGCGGCCGGCCCCGACGCCGAGCGGGCCCTCCTCGCGGGCCGGGCCGCGCTGATCGGTACCGGCGGCTGGCCGGAGCGACGGCTGCTGATCACCGCGGTGGACGCGGCCACCGGTGAGCCCGTGGTGTGGGACCGTACGAGCGGAGTCCCGCTGGTGCAGGCCGTGGCCGCGAGCAGCGCCTTCCCAGGAGCCGAACCGCCCGTAGCCGTCGGTGGGCGGCGGTACATGGACGGCGCCCTGCGTGCCGGGACGAACGCGGACCTCGCGGACGGGGCCCGCACGCTGGTCGTCGTAGCGCCCATGGCGCACCTGTTCCCCGGCGAGCCGCACGAAGAGCAGCCGGAGCAGGCCGGGGCGCGGACCGTCGTGACCCTCGTACCCGACCCGGACGCGGTAGCGGCGTTCGGGCCGGACCTGCAGGACCTGGCCCGCTGGGAGCCGGCGTTCCGGGCGGGCCTCGCCCAGGCGAGCGCCGCCGCCGAACGGCTCCGCCCGCTGTGGGACACGCCAACCGGCACGGCCTAACAAGCGCCGCCACCGGCCCTCACGCACCGCCCCCACCGAGCCGATGAGCCCGCGACCCGGCCGATGGCCATCCGGTCGTACGGTCATCCGAGCAGCCGAACAGGCGCACGAGCCGAACCCGCAGGCCGGGGCCGTACGTTCCGCATCCCGTAGGGCCCGCCGTCTATCCCGTCCGCCCCACGAATGGGAACCTGAACCTGCCGCTCAGCCGAGCGCGGGCGCCCACACCCTCCCCCCGGACCAGGCCGACACGGCCCGTGCGCGCCCCTGCCGTCGACCTGCCAGCATGGGAGATCACCGCATGCAGACCCGTTTAGACGATGCGCGCAAGCGAGTGGTGTGGGGGATAGCCCTCGTCCTGATCGCCGTCACCGCCCTGCTCGGAGCCGGGCCCGGGGCCGCCCGGGCCACCGCCCTGCCCGCCCCGCCCGTACCCGCCCTGTCCTGGGGGCCCTGTGCCGACGACCAGGGCGACGGCTTCGAGTGCGCGACCGCCCGGGTGCCGCTCGACTACCGGCGGCCCACCGGAGCCACGATCCCGCTGGCCGTCACCCGGCGGCTCGCGGCCGACCCGGCCCACCGCACCGGCGTCCTGGTGCTCCACCCCGGCGGCCCGGGCAACTCGGGCGTGAACTTCGCCCGCGACAGCTACGACGCGCTCCCCGCGGCCCTCCGCGACGGTTTCGACGTCGTCGGGTACGACATGCGGGGCGTGGCGCGCAGCGGCCAGGTCGAGTGCTGGAACGACAAGGAGTACGCGGCCGCCGTCGACGCCGCGCGCGGAGTCCCCGGACCGGGCGCCCTGCAGACCGCGGTCCGGCAGGGCCAGGAGTTCGCCGCCGCCTGCCGGGAACGCTCGGGCGGGCTCCTGCCGTTCATCGGCACCGCGTCGAACGCCAAGGACCTCGACCTGCTGCGCCAGGCGCTCGGCGAGGAGACGCTCACCTTCTACGGCCGCTCCTTCGGCAGTTACGTCGGCACCGTGTACGCCGCGCAGTTCCCGCGGCGCGTGCGCGCCATGGTCCTGGACGGGGCCTACGATCCGCGCCGCTACGCCGACGTGCCCTACGCCTACGACGCCGCGCAGTTCACCGCCCTGGACGGAGCGGTCGCCCGCTTCCTCGACTGGTGCGCACAGAACGCCACCGCCTGCGGATTCGGCGACGGCAAGCCCCGGCAGGCCTTCGAACAGCTCAAGCGGGACCTCGACGCCGATCCGGTCGTCACCGCGAGCGGACGCCCGGCCACCGGCTACACCCTCGCCTACCGCCTGATGTTCAACATCAACTCGGGCAAGGAGATCTGGCCCTACCTGGGAGAGGCCCTGGCCCTGGCCCAGGCCCACAAGCCCTCCTTCCTCCTCTCACCCCCCTCACCCGCGTCCTTCGACTTCCTCAACGTCAACATGGCCGTCGAGTGCGCCGACCGCGTCTACCCGGCCAGCCGCCTCCTCCTGGGCGCCGTCGTCGGCGCGGAGTCCGCATCGTCACCCCTGCTCGGGCCGCCCATCGGCCTGGGACCGCCCACCTACGACCACAACCACGCGCCCACCTGCGCACAGTGGCAGGCGGAACGCCCCAGCCGCTACGAGGGCTCCTACCGGGCGGCCGGCTCCGCCCCGATCCTGGTCCTCGGCACGACCGGGGACCCGGACACCCCGTACCAGGACGCCGTGGCCCTGGCCGCGACGCTGGACGCCGGCCGGCTCCTGACCTTCGACGCCGAGGGGCACACCGGCTACAACCGGAGCGCGTGCGTCAGCGCGCTCGTCAACGCCTACCTGTCCACCCTGGCCCTGCCCGCCCGGGGCACCGTCTGCGCGGACGAGACGCCCCCGGAGCCCCTGGCCCGCCGCACCACCGCCCCCACCCCCGCCGACGAAACGAACGACGTGATCCCGACCCTGCACTGACACCGACCGCTCGGAAGCATCGGTCAGCTTCCCGTGGTGAGGGAGGTGGGACGGGACAGGCGGGTGAGGTACGAGGGAAGGCCTGTCGCGTCCTTGGCCGCCCAGCCCACGTAGCCGTCGGGGCGTACCAGGAAGAGGCCCTTGCCGTACGGCTCGTACGGTCCGATCCGGTGGACGTGGATGAACTCCGCGTCCACCGGAGGCAGTTCGACGTCCGTGTCGACGGCGAGCAGGGTGAAGTGCGGTCCGCGGAACAGGTCGAAGAGCCTGCGCCCGTCCGGCAGCGGGCCGTCGGGTGCGCGGTCCCCGGCCTCCAGGGCGCCCGCGGCTCCCTCGGAGAGGGGGCCTCCCCGGTAGCCCAGGCCGAGCTGGCGGGTGGCGCCGCCGCGCTCCTCCTGGCCGCGGTGGATTCGTGTGGACAGGCCCAGTACGTGCGCGGCAACGGGCTGGCGTTCCTCCTCGTAGGTGTCCAGGAGCGCGGGGTCCGCGCCGTGGCGCAGTACCTGTCCGAGCTTCCAGCCGAGGTTGTAGGCGTCCTGCACGCTGGTGTTGAGGCCCTGGCCGCCGGCGGGGGAGTGCACGTGCGCCGCGTCGCCCGCGAGCAGCACCCGGCCGGCCCGGAAGCGGTCGGCCATGGCGGCGCGCGGCCTGAAGTCGGAGGCCCACCGGACCTCGGTGACGTCCTGTGCGCTCAGGTGCGTCAGCGCGGCGACCGCGGCGGGGATGTCGAGGTCGTCGGTCCGCGCCACGAACTGGTGCTCGTCGGTGCCCGGCAGCGGGCACAGCGCGGCGTAACCGCCGTCCGCGCCCGGGAAGAGGTGCCAGTGGTCGCGGTCCAGGGCCCCGGGGCGCAGCCGGACGTCGGCGACGACCATCGGGGCGGGGTCCACGGTCTCGCCGGTCATGCCGATGCCCAGGGCCTTGCGGACGGTGGAGCGGCCGCCGTCCGCGGCGACCAGGTAGGCGGCGCGCAGCGTGCTGCCGTCCGAGAGGTGCGCGCTCACCCCGTCGGCGTCCTGATCGAAGCCGGTCAGGGCGGTGCCGAAGCGGACCCGGCCGCCGAGCCCGGTGAGGCGCTCGAACAGGATCTCCTGGGTGCGCCACTGGGGCAGCAGCCGGGCGCGCGGATACGGCTCGGTGTCCGTGGGGCCCCCGACGCCGCTGTCGCCGAGCATGTCGTGCTCGCCCACGGGCCGGCCGTCCTGCCAGATCTGCCCGATGGGTGCGTGGGCGCTCGCCCCGTGCACCGCGTCCCCCACGCCGAGGTCGTCGAAGACCTCCAGGGTCCTCGGCTGAAGGCCCTTGCCCCGGGAGCCGGGGAAGAGGGCGTCGGCGCGCTCGACGACCAGGGCGCGGACGCCGCGGCGGGTGAGGTCCAGGGCCAGGGCCAGTCCGGTGGGGCCGGCGCCGACGACGAGCACGTCGGGAGCCCCGGTTTCCTTAACGATGTTAAGTGCGGTCATGGGTACGAGAATGTGCTTAACGCTGTTAAGTTGTCAAGGTGGTGAGAGAAGAACGAGAAGCGAAACCCGAACGGGCCCGGCTCGACCGTGCGAAGGTGGCCTCCACCGCCCTGCGGCTGCTGGGAGACGTGGGCCTGGAGGGGCTGACCCTGCGGGCCATCGCCAAGGAGCTGGACGTCAAGGCACCGGCCCTGTACTGGCACTTCAAGGACAAGCAGGCACTGCTCGACGAGATGGCCACCGAGATGTTCCGCCGGATGACGGCGGACCTGGACGCGGCCCGCCCGCCCGACGACTGGTCCCAGGCCCTGGAGGCCGCCATGCGGGGGCTGCGGGAACACCTGCTGCGCTACCGGGACGGGGCCAAGGTCTACAGCGGTACCCACTTCACCGACATGAGCTACGCCGCTCCGATGGAGGCCCATCTGCGGACGCTCGTCGCGGGCGGCTTCACGGCCGCGGGGGCGGCCCGGGCCTGGTTCACCGCGTACAGCTACACCATCGGGTACGTGATCGAGGAACAGTCGATGGGCCCGCTGCCCGGCTCGGACGGCGAGGGCTACGACCTGGAGGCCCGCGCCGAACGGCTCGCGGGCTACCCGCTGGCGGCCGAGGCGGGACCGGAGATGTTCCGCGATCAGGACGCGGGCTTCGAAGCGGGCCTCGCGGCGGTGCTCGCGGGCATCGCCACGACCCTGCTCCCGCCCGCGGCGCGGCCCGCCCCGCAGGGCCGGTAGAACCCAGCGGAACCGCAGGGCCCGTAGAACGCCACGGAACCGGTCCGCCCCGCGGGTCGCGCGAACCCGTCAGGGCGTAGAGGCCGCGACCGCCGCGCCCCGCACCTCGCGCCGGGGCGCGGGCGCCGGTGCGGTGACCATGACGGCGGCCACCCCGGCGCCCAGGAGCATGATGCCGGCCGCCCACCAGAGGGCGACCCCGAAGCCGTGCACCACGCCCTGCGCCTCGACCAGCCGCTGTGCGGCGGACGCGGAGACCCCGTCGGCGGCCGGTGCCGGCCCCGCGAGGTGCGCGGCGACGTAGGCCGTCGCGGCCGTGCTCGCGATGGTGTTGAGCAGCGCCGTCCCGATCGCCCCGCCCACCTGCTGGGCCGTGTTGATGGTGGCCGAGGTGACCCCGGAGTCCCTGCGGGCCACGCCCTGGGTCGCCGTCGACATCACCGGCATGAAGACCAGGCCCATGCCGAACCCGAGGACCAGCATCGCGGGGAGCACGTGGGTCGCGTACGAGGAGTCGACTGTCAGCCGCGTGAGCAGGACCAGCGCCAGAGTGGCCAGGAGCAGCCCGGGGACGATCAGCCGGCGCGGGGCGAGCCGGTCGAGGAAGCGTGCGGAGACCTGGGTCGCGCCGGTGATGATCGCCAGGGTCATGGGGAGGAAGGCCAGCCCGGTCCTGACGGGGGAGTAGCCGAGGACCAGCTGGAAGTAGTAGGTCATGAACAGGAACAGGGCGAACAGGCCGATGGTCGCCAGCGCCATGGTGACGAGGCAGCCGGCCCGCGTCCGGTCCCTGATGATGTGGGGAGGGAGCATGGGCTCGCTCGCCCGCGTCTGCCACCAGCCGAAGACGGCCAGCAGGACGGCGCCTCCGGAGAGGAGGCCGATGACCAGCCCGTCGGACCAGCCCCGCGGTTCGGCCTCGCTCAGCCCGTACACGAGGGCCACGAGTCCGCCGCATCCGAGGAGCGCTCCCGGGACGTCGAGCTTCGCCCCCGTACGACCCGTGCCGCGCAGCACGGCGAAGGCGCCGAGGACCGCGACCGCGGCGATGGCCACGTTGACGTAGAGGCACCAGCGCCAGTTCAGGTACTCGGTGAGCAGGCCTCCGGCGATCAGGCCCACGGCCCCGCCGCCGCTCGCGATCGCCGCGAACACGCCGAAGGCCTTGGCGCGTTCCCTGGGGGTGTCGAAGGTGGTGGCCAGCAGCGACAGGGCGCACGGCGCGAGGAGCGCCGCGAACACGCCCTGCAGCGCCCGGGCCGCGAAGAGCATGCCCGGTCCGCCCGCCGCGCCGCCCAGGGCGGAGGCGAGGGCGAAACCGCTGAGGCCGATGACGAACGCCCGCCTGCGGCCGATGAGGTCCGCGATGCGCCCGCCCAGCAGGAGCAGCCCGCCGAAGGCCAGCGAGTAGGCGGTGATCACCCATTGCCGGTTGCCGTCCGACATCCCCAGATCGCGCTGGGCGGAGGGGAGCGCGATGTTCACGATGGTGGCGTCGAGGACGACCATCAGCTGGGCCAGTCCGATGACGGCCAGCGCCCACCAGCGCCGGGGGTCGGGCGGGGCGGACGGTGCGCCGCCGTCCGCGGAACGGGGTGCGGCGTCGGGCACCGGGCCGGGTGAGGTTCCGCTGGCGGACGTCATGCAGTCAGCCAAACACGGATCGTGAGGTTCAGCCCGCCTGGAGATCCGGCGGTGGGACCCGGCGGCCCCAGCCGGAACGGCCGGACGGGTGAGCCGTCCGGTGGACCCGGTGGGACCGGAGGTGGAGGCGGTGGAGGCGCTGGGACCGGTGGAGCCGGACGGGCCGCCCCGTCCGGACCGTCCGCGCGCCGGGTTCCGCGACCGGTGCCGCCCGCGGGACGTCCGGTACGGCGGCCGCCGCCCGCTGTTGGCGGACGTGGAGCCGGCGCAGGGCCGTGTACAGGGCGGCGGTGACCACGCTGGCGGCGCACCAGGCGCCGAGGACGGCGAGGATCGTGCTGAGGACGGCCACGGGGACTCCTCGGGTGTGTACGGCAGCGCCTGGGCGAGCCGGGCGAGTGGTTGCTCGCCGTGACCGTCCACTACCCGGAGGAGGCGGACTTCACGCCCTTCGCCACCCCACCTCCACGGCCGCCACCCGACCTACACGGCCGCCACGCAACCGTGACCGCCATGCCGCCACCGCCATGCCGCCACCGCCACCGACGCCGGGCGCCCTCTACGGCGCGATCGGCAGCTGCCGCTTGTGCTCGGTCAGGCGGTAGCGGCGGACGATCGTGTCGAAGGCGCGCTCCCCGACCGGCTTGCCCTCCAGGAAGTCGTCGATCTCGTCGTACGTCACACCCAGCGCGTCCTCGTCGGCCTTGCCCGGGTCGAGGGTCTCCAGGTCAGCCGTCGGCGTCTTCCAGACCAGCTCGGCCGGTGCGCCCAGGGCGTCGGCGCAGGCCCGTACCCGGCGCTTGGTCAGCCCGGTCAGCGGCACCACGTCGGCCGCGCCGTCGCCGAACTTCGTGAAGAACCCGGAGACCGCCTCGGCGGCGTGGTCGGTGCCGACGACCAGGCCGTCGTGCGCGCCGGCCACCGCGTACTGGGCGATCATGCGCTGGCGGGCCTTGATGTTGCCCTGGACGAAGTCCTGGTGGCGGGCGTCCCGGAAGACGGTCCCGCCCGCCAGGGAGGCGGCCAGCGCCGCATCGCTCGCGGGCTTCACGTCCACGGTCAGCACCCGGTCGGCGTTGATGAAACCGAGGGCGAGCTGCGCGTCCCGCTCGTCGGCCTGGACCCCGTAGGGCAGGCGCATGGCGTAGAACGTCGCCTCGTGCCCGGCCGCCCGCGCCCGCTCCACGGCGAGCTGGCAGAGCCGGCCGGCCGTGGTGGAGTCCACCCCGCCGCTGATCCCGAGCACCAGGGAGCGCAGGCCGGTGGAGGTGAGCCGCTCGGCGAGGAACGCCACCCGGCGCTCGATCTCCCGCTGGGCCTCGAAGCTTTCGGCCACCAGGAGTTCCCGGGCGATCTCCTGCTGCAGGGCGGTGGACGCCGGCTGGCTCACGGTTGCTCCTCATGATGGTGGGTCGGTCCGCGCCGCGGTGCGCTGCGGTCCGATGCGGTGCGCTGCGGTGCGCTGTCCCGCCGACCCTAACCGAGCGCGCGGGTGAGCCGCGTCTCACCCTCGCGGCGGCGCTTGTCTATGCAACGAGTTGCATACAAGGATCGGGGCATGGCACTTGAGCACGCGATCCTCGTCTCCCTGCTGGAGCAGCCCGGTTCCGGATACGAACTGGCCCGCCGGTTCGACCGGTCCATCGGCTACTTCTGGACCGCGACCCACCAGCAGATCTACCGCGTGCTCAGCCGGATGGAGGGCGACGGACGGCTCGACGTCCGCGAAGTGCCGCAGCGGACCCGGCCGGACAAGAAGGAGTACTCCGTCACCGAGGCCGGCCGCGCCGCGCTCGCGGCCTGGCTCCACGAGCCGATCCAGCCCGACACCGTCCGCCACGAGCTCGCCGTGAAGATCCGCGGCGCGGCCTTCGACGATCCGGCCGCCCTGATCCGCGAGGTCGAGCGGCACCACCGGACCCACGCCGACCGGCTCACGCACTACCTGGCGGGAGAGCTCCGCGACTTCACCGGACCGCAGGCGCCGGCTCCGGATCCCTCCGACGCCGGGCGCGAACTCCAGCACGTCGTGCTCCGCGGCGGCATCGCCTACGAGCGCATGCAGCTCGCCTGGCTGGAGGACGTACTGGCCACCCTCCACCGCCTGGCGTCCCCCTGACCCGGCGCCGCCGAGCCCTCCCTCCCACTCCCTCGTCACCCCTCATCCTCCGACCGGAAGGCGAACGCCCATGAGCGACCAGCTGCTGTTCAACCCGCGCACCTACGACCCCGCGCACTTCGACCCCGAGACCCGCCGTCTGCTGCGCGCGACCGTCGACTGGTTCGAGGAGCGCGGCAAGCGCCGGCTGATCGAGGACTACCGCACCCGCGCCTGGCTGGGGGACTTCCTCGCCTTCTCCGCGAAGGAGGGGCTCTTCGCGACCTTCCTGACCCCGGAGCCGGCCGCCGGCCAGGACGGGCCCGACAAGCGCTGGGACACCGCGCGCATCGCCGCCCTCAACGAGATCCTCGGCTTCTACGGCCTCGACTACTGGTACGCCTGGCAGGTCACCATCCTCGGCCTCGGCCCGGTCTGGCAGAGCGACAACGCCGCCGCCCGCGACCGCGCCGCCGGGCTCCTCGACGCGGGCGAGGTGTTCGCCTTCGGCCTGTCCGAGAAGACCCACGGCGCGGACATCTACAACACGGACATGCTGCTGGAGCCCGATGCCGACGGCGCGGGGGGCTTCCGGGCCACCGGCTCGAAGTACTACATCGGCAACGGCAACGCCGCCGGACTCGTCTCCGTCTTCGGCCGCCGCACCGACATCGAGGGCCCGGACGGGTACGTCTTCTTCGCCGCGGACAGCCGCCACCCCGCGTACGAGGTGGTGAAGAACGTGGTCGACTCCTCGAAGTACGTCAGCGAGTTCCGCCTCACGGACTACCCGGTCGGCGCCGAGGACGTCCTGCACACCGGCCGCGCCGCCTTCGACGCCGCCCTCAACACCGTCAACGTCGGCAAGTTCAACCTCTGCACCGCCTCGATCGGCATCTGCGAGCACGCGATGTACGAGGCCGTCACCCACGCGCAGGGCCGCATCCTCTACGGCCGCCCCGTCACCGCCTTCCCGCACGTGCGCCGCGAGCTGACCGACGCGTACGTCCGCCTCGTCGGGATGAAGCTGTTCAGCGACCGCGCCGTCGACTACTTCCGCTCCGCGGGCCCCGACGACCGCCGCTACCTCCTCTTCAACCCGATGACCAAGATGAAGGTGACCACGGAGGGCGAGAAGGTCATCGACCTGATGTGGGACGTCATCGCGGCCAAGGGCTTCGAGAAGGACACCTACTTCGCCCAGGCGGCCGTCGAGATCCGCGGCCTGCCCAAGCTGGAGGGCACGGTCCACGTCAACCTGGCGCTCATCCTCAAGTTCATGCGCAACCACCTGCTGGAACCGGCCGAGTACGCCCCCGTCCCGACTCGCCTCGACGCGGCCGACGACGCCTTCCTCTTCCGCCAGGGCCCGGCCCGCGGTCTGGGATCCGTACGGTTCCACGACTGGCGCCCGGCCTACGAGGCGTACGCGGCCCTGCCCAACGTGGCCCGGTTCCGCGCCCAGGCCGACGCGCTCTGCACGTTCGTGGAGACCGCCGCCCCCGACGAGCGGCAGAGCCGCGACCTCGACCTCCTCCTGGCGGTCGGCCAGCTCTTCGCCCTGGTCGTGCACGGCCAGCTCGTCCTGGAGCAGGCCCGCCTGACCGGCCTGGACGAGGACGTGCTCGACGAGCTGTTCGCCGTCCTCGTACGGGACTTCTCCGCGCACGCCGTCGAACTGCACGGCAAGGACTCCGCCACCGCGGACCAGCAGGCCTGGGCCCTGGGCGCGGTCCGCCGCCCGGCCGTGGACGCCGACCGCTCGGCGCGCGTGTGGACGCGGGTGGAGGCCCTGGCGGGGGCGTACGAGATGAAGCCCTGACACCAGGTCTCTCCGATCCGCCCCCGGCCCGGCCCGCTCGCGGGTCAGGCCGGGGCCGGACCCGCGATGCGGGTGAGCAGCTCGCCCAGCAGGAGCTGCTCGCCCGGCGTCAGCCCGGTGGCCCGGGGGAGCAGGGCCTGCAGGGCGATCGCCGCCCCGGCGGGACCGGGGGCCGCCGGGGCGGGGGCGTCGGTCGTGATCGCGGCGATGACCGCTTCCCTGGCCAGCCGGGAGACGGACAGGTCCCGGTGCTCCTCGGGGGTGGCGATGAGCGCGAGCGTGGCGCCGCCGCCCACGGCGTACACCAGCCGGGTGGCCCGCTCCTCGTCGACGCTGAGCCTGCCGGCCTCGGCGATCCGGTGGATGTGGGCGCCGAGGATCTCCAGCGCGGCCAGGGCCGCCGGAGGCAGCGCCCCGGGGCGGGGTTCCCCGTACATGAGGGCGTAGAGGGCCGGGTGGGCGAGCCCGAAGGACAGGTTGAGCTCCCAGCCGGTCCGCAGGTCCTCGACCGGGTCGCCGCTGGGTTCCAGTACGGCCTTCTGCCCGAGGTGGACCGCGAAACCGTGGGCCGCCACGGCGTCGAGGAGACCCTGCTTGTCGCCGAACAGCCGGTAGATGGTCGGGGCCTGGACCCCCGCGGCGGTGCTCACCGCACGCGTCGACACGGCCTCCCGGCCGCCCTCCGCGAGAAGTGCGGCAGTGGCGGCGATGATCCGTTCACGGTTGCTCTCCGCGGGGGCGGAGCGGTCGGTGCTCTCCATGTTTCCAACGATAACAGGATCACGTTAGCGATTTGCGTGGCGCTCGCTAACGTGTTTTGGTTATCAGTGGAAACAATGCACCCCGCAGGAGGCCCTCATGATCGTCATCACCGCACCCACGGGCCGGATCGGCCACCAGGTCCTCAGCGCGCTCGCCCGGACCGACCGCCCGCTCCGCGTGATCGCCCGCGATCCCTCCCGGCTGGATCCAGCCGTCCGTGAACGCGTCGAGGTCGTCCGGGGTTCGCACGGCGACCCCGAGGTGCTCGCCGAGGCGTTCGAGGGAGCCGACAGCGTCCTGTGGCTGGTCCCGCCGGACCCCCGGACCGAGGACGCCCTCGCCCACTACCTCGACTTCACCCGCCCCGCCTGCGAGGCCCTCAAGACCCGTGGCGTCAAGCGGGTCGTCGGCATCACCAGCCTCGGCCGCGCCTACGGCAAGCCCGCCGGACTGCTGTCGCCCGCCTTCGCCATGGACCGGCTGATCGAGAGCGCCGGCGTCGACTACCGGGCCCTGGCCATGCCCTTCTTCATGGAGAACCTCCTCGGCCAGGCCGCCGCGATCGCTGCGGGCACCTTCTTCACCCCGAACACCCTGGACCGCCCCCTCGCGACCGTCGCCACCCGCGACATCGCCGAAGCCGCCACCCGCCTGCTGCTCGACGACTCCTGGACCGGCCAGGAGGAGGTCCCGGTGATGAGCGGCGACGCCCTGACCCCCGAGGACATGGCGCGGACCATGTCCGAGGTCCTGGAGCGGCCCGTCGGGGCGGTCCACGCCGACCTCGGCACGTACCGCACGACGATGGCCGGCTACGGCATGAGCGGGGCCTGGGCGCAGGGTCTGGCCGACATGGCCGCAGCCCAGAACGACGGCATCTACGACGCGGACCGGGAAGCCCCGGGCACGCCCGCGCCCACGACCTTCCGCCAGTGGTGCCAGGAGGTTTTCAAGCCCGCCGTCACCGGCTGAAGCCCGGCGGCGGCCCCGGGGGAGACGGCCCCGGGACTTTGGCCCCGTGCCTCCTGCGGACCCGCTCCGTCCTTTCGGCCGGTGTGCGGGCGGCCCTGCGAAATGTTCACTGGAAGGAGCCGCGACAGCCGGAGCGCACACCCCCGAAAGGCTGGAACCCCACGATGTCGACGTCCACGGCCCAGAGGACGGAGGTGATCGCAGAGAACCGCACCCGCACGGGTCTGCTGCCGCTGTGCCTGAGCGAGGCAGCGGAGCGGTTCTCCTTAGCGGTCCTTCTACGGAATGCGCGCGGTCCTGGCGCTCTTCCTGATCGACACCGCCCACGGCCTCGGCATGTCGAAGACCACGGCGGTCGCCCTCGTCGGCGCCTACCTGTCGGCCTGCTACTTCACCGCCCTGCCCGGCGGCTGGATCGCCGACCGGCTGCTCGGCGCCCGTAGGACCGCGCTGGCCGGCGGGGTGGCCATCCTGGCCGGACACATCGCGCTCGCCTTCGAGGCAGGAGCCGCGGGCGTCTACGCCGGCCTCGTCCTCATCGCGGTCGGCACCGGCCTGCAGAAGCCCACTATGACCGCCCTGGTCGGAAAGCTGTACGCGCGGGGCACCGACCAGGAACGGGACGCGGCCTACAGCAAGTTCTACGCCGCGGTGAACGTCGGCGGCCTGGCCTCGACCCTCCTCGTGGGCTGGCTCGGACTGCACTTCGGCTGGCACGTCGCCTTCGGGACGGCGGCCGTGGCCATGGCCGTCAGCCTCTGCGTCTTCCAGTCCTCGGGCAGCCTCCGCAAGGCCGCCGACGCACCCGGCCGCCCGCTCACCCGCACCGAGGCCCGCACGGTGGCCGTCCGGGCCGTGTGGTGCGTGGCCGGAGTCCTCGCGGCGGGCGCCGCGGCCCGGGCCACCGGCACGCTGACCCTGCCCCACGCACTCACCGCGTTCGCCGTCCTGGCCGTCGTCGTACCGGTCGGCTACCTCGTCACCCTGCTGCGCCGCCCCGACCTCGACGAGCGGGGACGGGCGGGCATCCGCGCCTACGCACGGCTGTTCGCGGCGGCCGTCGCCTTCTTCTGCATCTTCGACCTGGCCGCGTCCAACGTGCAGCTCTTCGCCGCGGACCACGTGGACATGGAGGGCATCCCCGTCACCTGGCAGGCGGCCCTGAACCCCGTCATGACCATCGCCTTCGCCGGGGTCCTGGCCTTCGTATGGCGCAAGGTGCGCCTCTCCTCCCCGGCGAAGTTCTCCGCCGGACTCGTCCTCGGCGGACTGTCCTTCCTCCTGCTCGCCCTCGCCGCGGGCCGCGCCACCGGAAACACCCACATCTCGCTGCTCTGGCTGGTCGGGCTCTACGTCCTGCTGAGCCTGGGCGAACTGTTCCTCGCCCCGACCGGGCTGTCGATCAGCCACAAGCTGGCCCCGGCCGGCACCGGGTCCCAGCTCGTGGGCCTCTTCTTCCTGGCCGCCGCGGCCGGCGACGCCATCGGCAGCCAGGTCGCCACCCACCTGACCGGCGCCGCCCTCTACCTCGCCCTGGGCGGCCTGGCACTGTTCGCCGGCCTCGCGATGGCCGCGGCCACACCGAAACTGCGCCTCCTGACCGGCGAATGACCCGGCCGCCCGCCGGGGCGGGTCCCCCCTCCTACCGGATGGCCTCGAAGGAGGCGACGAGGTCGTTGGGGGAGGGGAGCGCGGCCATGTCGGCCTGCGTGGCGGCCGCCCCCTTGCGGAGGGCCTCGTCGGTGAGCAGGCTGCCGAGCAGGGCGGCGTCCACCTCGGCGCCGGTCGAGCGCAGGGCGAAGCCCAGGCCGGTGGCGGCGTCGACGTTGATGAAGTGGTCCGCGCCCTGGGGCAGGATCAGCTGGGGGACGCCCAGAGCGGCGGCCGTGAGCATGGTGCCGGAGCCGCCGTGGTGCACGATCGCGTCCGAGGTGTCCAGGAGCTGTGCCAGCGGCACCCAGGGCAGCACCCGGACGTTGTCGGGCAGCGTGCCGAGCGGGCTCAGATCGGTGTCGCCGACCGCGAGCAGGAAATCGGCGTCGACGGACGCGGCCTCGGAGACGACCCGGGTGACCGGGTCGACGCCCGCGAACTCGGTCACCACGGTCCCGAGGGTGATGGCGATCCGGGGCCGGGAGCCGCGGGCCACGAGATCGCGCGGAACGGAGCCGCCACCGTTGTGCGGCACGTAGCGGACGCGCCAGCCGGTGCCGTCCCCGCCCAGGGAGGTGGGTATGACGTCGAGGACGGTGTGGGTGGCGGGGCCTTCGACCCCGCGGGCCGCGTACTCGTCCGCCAGCAGGCCGGCGAGCCGGCCGACCATGCCGAGGCCGGACATCACACCGAAGTTGTGGACCACGGCCGGGATGCCCAGGGCCGCGGAGACCAGCGGTGCGGCGGACTGGAAGGCGGCGTGGACGATGACGTCCGGCCGCCAGGCGGCGGCGACGGCGAGGAGGTCGTCGATGGTGACCCGCCCGTGCTCGGCGAAACCGGCCGCGGCGAGCCGCTCGGTGTCGTCAGGGCTGTTGCCGTCCGTGACGAACTTCAGCTCCGAGCCGTTCTGGGCGCGCTTGAAGGCGTCCAGCAGCGTCGAGCCGTCGCCGATCTCGACGGTGGGCAGACCGGCCTGCCGCATCTGGTCGTACGGGGCCGAGACCGCGAACAACACCTGGTGCCCGGCGGCCTGGAGGGCCTGGGCGGTCGGCACCATCGGGAACAGATGGCCCACCGAAGCGGGGCCGGTGAAAAGAATGCGCACGGCATGACTCCTTGGTTGGAGCCCCGAATTCCTGCTCTGCCGGGGCTCCTTGAGGGATCTGGCATCTGTTCGAACGAACCCGCTCTCGCTTCGGTTTCCCACGAGATGGTCGAATTTCGGCCGATTCTGACGCGCATCAGCCCACCCGGACGGGGGCGTTGAGTATTCGTTCAGTCATCGGTCATCGCTCCGCGTCATCGTGGACGGGCGGGGTGCGGCGAGGAGGATCCGGCCGGCCGGGCGGGTCGCGACGTACGCCGGGAGCGAGTGGGGGGCCCATGACCACGGCGGCATTCAGGAACAAGGCGCGACTGCGGTACTCGATCGCCTTCGTCGGGTACGCCGATCTCGAAGGGGAGATCGAGGGGGTCTCGCACCAGGACCTGCGCGGGGACAACTACTACCAGGACCTGCCCGAACCCTCGGACTGGACCGGAGCCCTGCGCGGCATCCAGCACCGCAAGGACGCGGAGCGGCAGGTCGTCAACCTCCTCGCCGACGCGATCTACCACCATCTCGGCTGCCGGAGCACGGCGGAGTACAGGACCGGGATCGCCGCCGTCCGCAAGGGCACCGTCGACCTGTACTCCGACATGGGTCCGTGCCACTCCTGCCGGTCGGTGATCAAGGACTTCCGCCGTGACTTCCCGGCCCTCGCCCTCACGGTCCGCTACCGCAACGCCCTGTTCGGCGGCGGCACGGCGCAACTCCTCCAGGCGGGCGACGGCCTGTACGGGGCCTACGGCATCGGCGACTCCGAGCAGGGCGACGGCGGCCAGTGGGTCAAGAGCTACCCCGGCAGCCCCCTGGCCGCGGTCACCGCGACCTTCGACGCCAAGGTCGCCGGCCCGGACGGCTACCGCTTCCAGGGCGCCGTGACGGCCGTCGACCAGCAGCTCCGCGCCCCGTTCCTGTACCCGGCGCCCAGCAGCACCGCGGCGCCCCTCGACGAGGTCGCCGCCGTCCTCGACCAGGTCGCGGACCACATCCGCGACACCATGGCGCCGGGACAGCAGATGCGCCCGCAGTCCTTCCGCCAGTGGATCCGCGGCATCGACCAGGGCACCGTCCGGCTCCTCGGGGAACGCGGGCCCAGCCAGGCCGGCCGGACCGCGGTGGCGGCCTTCGTGGCCGACTTCCCCAAGGTGCGGATCGAGGTGACCTACGCGGCTGCGTCCGCGCAGGCCGACGGGTGCGGGTACGCCGACGCCACCGCGCGACCGGGCGGAACCTGGCTGAAGGTCTTCCCGGCCGCCCGCTGACCCGGCCGCCCGGCCGTCAGGCCGGGGGCGGGCCCTGTACGAGGAGGCGGGCCGCGGCGTGATCGGCGCGGTCCGCCTCCTCCGAGGCGTCGATGTAGCCGTAGGCGTCGTCACCCACGGGGATCCGCAGCGGAGTGGGGCCCTCGGCGGCCACGATGCCCAGGACCTGCTCGGCGAAGTACTCGGGGCGTCCGGTCTCGGGGCTGTCCGCGAGGCCCCGGGCCCCTTCGAGCATCTCGCGGTTGGTGGCGTCGTAGGCGGGGACCCGGTGGGCGGCCTCGGCCATCGAGGTGCCGTAGCGCGTCGCGAACATGCCCGGTTCGATGACGGTGACCCGGATGTTGTGGGGCGCCGCCTCCATGGCGAGCGTCCGGCTCATGCCTTCGAGGGCGTGCTTCCCGGCGGTGTAGGCGGCCAGGCCGGGGAAGGCCAGGCGGCCGACCACGGACGAGACGTTGAGGATGTGGCCGTGTCCTTGGGCCCGCATCAGCGGCAAGACCAGCCGCGCGAGCCGCCAGGGGCCGACGACCAGCGTCTCCAGCTGGTCGCGCAGTTCGGCGTCCGAGACCTCCTCGACCGCGCCGAACAGCCCCACGGCGGCGTTGTTCACGAGGACGTCGATCCCGCCCAGGCGTTCCACCGCGGTGCGGACGGCCTCCTCGCAGGAAGCCCCGTCCCGCAGTTCGAGCGGGACCGGGACGATGCGGCCGGGCCAGGCGGCGGCCAGGTCCTCCAGGTCCGCGGTCTTGCGGGCCGTGACGGCCAGTTCGTCCCCGGCCCGGGCCGCCGCCGTGGCCAGTGCGTGTCCGAGCCCCGAGGAGCATCCCGTGATCAGCCAGCGTCGTCCCATGGTTCCCCCGTGGTGGCCGAGTTGCCCCTGATGGTGGCGGCAGTTCATGTTCGGGGCGGCTCCGGTCCGGGGTCATCCCCGCTGCGGGGGCGCGCGGAGGCGCGCAGGCGCACGTCGGGGCGCGCGCACGCGCCGGGCGGAGCCGGCCGCCAGGCGGCTATGCCTGGGTGGCCGGGCCGCCGCTCGCCCGGGCGGCGCGGCGCAGCCGGGAGCGGGCCGGATCCTGGGGCGGGTGCGAGGCCGCGCCCGTGTGTTCCCCCGGGTTCGGGCGGACGAAGAGGGTGACGGTGACCTTCTCCGTGAACCCGTTGCGCCGCATCATCGCGGCGGAGGCCGCGTTGCCGCTCTCCACATCGGTGATGATCCGGGACGCCCCCGCCGCGAAGAGCGCCGTGCAGCAGTGCTCGACCAGGGAGCTCGCGACGCCCCGGCCCCGGGCGCGTTCCTCCAGCGCGATCCACTCCAGGTAACCCCAGTCCTCCCGCTCGTCGTACGACAGCGATCCGAGGACGAATCCGAGCAGCCCCTCCTCGTCCCGGGCGATCCAGCAGGCGTCCGGCTGGGCGTCCCAGTGCGCGGCCACCGACGACAGGGACCAGGAGGTGTAGGGCATCGCCTTCACGTCGAAGGACCGGTAGCCGAGATCGAGAACGGCATCGAGGTGGGTCAGACGCAGGGGGAGGATCTCGACTTCAGTCATGAGAACGATGATGACATGACGGGATATGTCTTCCCGTCACCTCGCGGCGAGAGCCTCGGGGTCCGCGGCCGGCTCCCCGGCGGGCTCTCCGGCCGGTTCTCCGGCGGGTTCTCCGGCGGGCGCCACGGCCGGGTTCTTCGGGCCGCGGGCGAGCACGTAGAGGAACAGGACGCCCATGACGGCCACCCCCGCCCACATGGCCTGCTGCCAGCCTTCGACGAAGGACTGCCGGGCGGCGTCGACGAGTTCCTGCGCCCGGGGGCCCGCCCCGCCCGCGGCCCCGACGGCGTTGGCGACGCCCTCCCGGGCGGCGTCCGCCGCGCCCTGGGGGAATCCGTGGAGCCGCCCGTCCACGGCATTGCGGTAGCCGGCCGACAGCAGTGCTCCGAGCAGGGCCACGCCGAGCGCGGTGCCGAACTCGCGGGTGACGTCGTTGAGAGCGGAGGCGACGCCCTGGCGCTCCCGCGGCAGGGAGCCGGTGATGACCTCGGTGGAGGGTGTCATCGCCAGGCCCATGCCGATGCCCATGGCGAGCATGCCCGGGAGGACGGACGGGTAGCCGCCGTCGACGGAGACGATGCCCGCCATGAGGGCGAGGCCGGCTCCGGCCAGCAGGATGCCGGTCGCCATGGTCGCGCGGGCACCGGTGCGCACGGCCAGCCGGGGAGCAAGACCGGAGGCGAGCATCATGGCCACGGCCATGGGCATCAGGGCGAGCGTGGACCGGATGCCCGACCAGCCGAGGACGGCCTGGAAGAACGGGAAGAGCACCACGAAGATGCCCGCCTGCACGCCGAAGATGGTGAGGAGGGTGAGCGAGCCGCCGGCCAGTCCGCGCTCGCGGAACAGCCGTACGTCGAGCAGTGCGGCGTCGCGGAGCCGCAGTTCCCAGCCGACGAAGGCGACGGCGGCGAGCAGTCCGACCACGAGGCCCGTCAGGGTGGCGGGATCGGACCAGCCGCGCTCCGGCCCTTCCTGGAGGGCGAAGATCAGGCCGACCGCGGCGACGACGGAGGTCAGTGCCCCGACGGTGTCGAAGGGGTGCCCCGGGACCTCGCGGGAATCGGGGATCGCGCGCAGCGACATGGCGAGGGCCACGAGGACCAGGACGACGGGCAGGACGAAGAGGTAGCGCCAGTTCGCCACGTCGACGAGCGCCGCGGAGAGGAACATGCCGAGGATGCCGCCGCCTCCGGCGACTCCGGTCCACACCCCGATGGCCCGGCCGCGCTGGTCCGCGGGGAAGGTGGAAGTGATCACGGCGAGGGTGATGGGCATGATCATCGCGGCGCCCGCACCGCTGAGCAGGCGGGCGGCGAGCATGACCTCCACCGACGGGGCGAGACCCGCGAGGGCGCTCGCGACGCCGAAGACGGCCAGGCCCGCTATCAGCGTGGGCTTGCGGCCCAGCCGGTCCCCGAGCGCCCCGAGCGGCAGCAGGAGCGCGGCCAGGGTGAGGGTGTAGAGGTTGATCATCCACAGGACGGTGCTCTGCGAGGCGCCGAACTCGACGGCGAGGTCGGGCTGGGCGACGTTCAGCCCGGAGACCGAGGCGATGACGGCCATCAAGGCGATGCACACGGTGATCAGAACGGTGCGCAGCCGGCGCGGGTCCGGGCCGTCGCCGCCGGGGGCGGGGCCGGGTGCGCCGGGGGCTGCCGCCCCTGCGAGCTGGTTCGTACTCATGGCTTCCTCTCGGAAAAGGGCATGCGGAAGGCAGCGCCGGACCGGGTCCGGCGCTGCCGGTGAAGG
>NZ_JBHXKA010000046.1:0-8250 GCF_042722885.1 Streptomyces sp. NPDC058401 | reverse complement strand
TATTGGTTTTTGTCTTCGTCGGGCCGGTCCGGGGCGGGCGGGGGGGGTTTCTGTTTCGGTTCCGGTTTCTGGTTTGGGGGGAGGGGGAGGGGCGGAGGGTGGCAGGCGCTCGGGCGCGCCCGCCACCGGTCAGGCGATGGTGGCGGAGGCCGTGCCGTTCCCCGCCGCGGCGAGGGCCGCGACCGCCGCGTCGGTGTCCGCGACGGCGAGGAGGGCGTTGATGTGGGCGCCCGCCAGGGCCCCGGCCGCGGCCGAGGCCCCGACCTGGGCCATCGGGTCGGTGACGTTGCCGGCCACCCACACTCCCGGCACGCCGGTGGCGCCGGCCGGGCCGGAGGCGAAGCTGCGGCCGCCGCCGGGCAGGTTCTCCATCGGCAGGCCCAGACCCGCCAGCCCCTCGGTGCGGGCCACGGGCGTGCTCGCCACCGCGAGGACGCGGCGGGCGACGACGGGGCCGTCCGTCAGGCGGACGCCGCCGATGCCGCCGTTCCCGTCCTCGACGACCTCTTCGACCGGGGTGTCGACGACCCGGATGCCGCGTGCGTCGAAGCGCGTACGGGTCTCTTCGTCGAGCTCGGTGCCGTGCGCGAAGTAGACGAGGTCGTCGGTGAGCTGACGGAACAGCAGCGCGTGGTGGACCGACGCGGGACCGGTGGCGAGGACGCCGATCGGCTCGTCGCGCACCTCCCAGCCGTGGCAGTACGGGCAGTGCACCACGCCGCGGCCCCAGTGTCCGGCCAGCCCGGGCAGATCGGGCAGCACGTCGCGCAGGCCGGTGGCCACCAGCAGGCGGCGCGCCGTCAGGACGCGGCCGTCGGCCAGGGTGACGGTGAAGCGCAGGTCGCCGTCGGCGGACGGAGCGGCGTGCTCTGCGGCGCGGACCTCGCCGGAGACGACGAGGCCGCCGTAGCCGCGTACCTCCTCGCGGCCCCGTCCGTACAGTTCCGCCGGCGGGGTGCCGTCGAGGCCGAGCAGGCCGTGCACGCCCTCGGCGGGTGCGTTGCGGGGGGTGCCGCTGTCGATCACGACGACCGAGCGGCGGGAGCGGGCGAGCATCAGCGCACCGTTGAGGCCGGCGGCGCCGCCGCCGATCACCACGGCGTCGACGGTCCCGTCCGGCAGTGCGTCGGTCGCGCATGCGGTGGTCATCGCGGACATGTCGTCGATTCCTTCCTGGGTGTTGGATGTTTCTTCGTACCGGCCCGGTGGTCCGGGATGGTCCGGGGCCGTCTGTCTGCACACGAAGCTAACCCCGAGTTGCAGCACAGGCATACAATGTTGCCTATGACGCAAGAAGACGGTGACCTGGACAGCCTCGTACGCAAACGCATCCGCGCGCTGCGGGTGGCGCAGGGCTGGTCCCTGGAGGAACTGGCCGTGCGTGCCCGGCTCAGCCAGTCCACGCTCAGCCGCATCGAGAACGGTCAGCGCCGCCTGGCCCTGGACAGTCTCGTCACCCTCGCCCGCGCCCTGGACACCACCTTGGACCAGCTCGTGGAGACCGCGACCGACGATGTCGTCACCAGTCCGATGATCGACGCCGCCCGCGGACAGATGCGCTGGCCGATCAAGGGCGAGCCGGGCATGACGGTCATCCGCCAGCGCATGACCGAGCCGCCGCCCGACAACCCCTCCCGCATGCGCGCGCACCCCGGGCGCGAATGGCTCGTGGTGCTGTCCGGCACCGCGATCCTCCTGCTGGGGAACCGCCGCTTCCGCATCGAGGCCAACCAGTCCGCGGAATTCCCCACGATGATGCCGCACGCGATCGGCGCCGAAGGGGGACCGTGCGAGATCCTGGGCATCTTCGACCGCGACGCCCGCCGCGGCCACCAGCGGGACGGCGGCGTAGGCGGCACGGGTGACGGGGGTGACACGGGTGCAACGGGTGACGCCGGCAGCGGTGCGGGTGGCGAAGGTGCTGCTCAGGGGCCGGCTCACTGAGGGCGTGCGGCGGCACTTTCGGGGCCGTACGGGTCGTCCGGCGCGGGCGTCTTGCGCGTCCTGGGGGCCATCGGGCCATCTTCTTGCCTAACCGGCAAGAGTCGATGCGGCAAGCGCATGACCGCCCTACCGTGGAGCCATGACCCACGCACCGCACGCACCCCAGCACGGCGACACCCACAACGGCCACGGCCACGGCCACGGCGGCCACCAAGGCCAGGACCAGCCCGGTCACGGCAACCACGGGCACGCCCAGCACGGCCACGCCCAGCACGGTCATGACCACGGCCACACCCGGAACGACCTCGAGGGCCAGGCCGAGATCCTCGACCTGGACGCGGAGGTCCTCGCCGAGCACATCACCGACATCACCACGTGGCTGCCCCTGAACGAGCCCCCGCGCCACATCGTGGACCTGGGCTCCGGCACCGGAGCCGGCACCTTCGCCCTGCTGGAACAGTTCCCCGACGCGCACGTCACGGCCGTCGACTCCTCGGCGGCGCACCTGCAGCGCCTGCGCGAGAAGGCGTGCGCCCGGGGCGTGGAGGACCGCGTCCGCACCGTGCAGGCCGACCTCGACGAGACCGAGTGGCCCGACCTCGGCGTGCCCGACCTGGTGTGGGCCTCGGCCTCGATGCACCACATGGCCGACCCGGACCGGGCCCTGCGCACGGTCCGCGAACTGCTCGCCCCCGGCGGCCTGTTCGCCGTCGTCGAACTGGCGGGCTTCCCCCGCTTCCTGCCCGAAGACGCCCCCGAAGGCCGGCCCGGACTGGAAGACCGCTGCCACACCGCGAGCGAGAGCTACCACACCGAGCACGTGCCCCACCGCGGCGCCGACTGGGGACCGAAGCTCACCGCGGCCGGATTCACCCTCGACGGCGACCGCGTGATCGACGTGAACATCGAAGGCTCCCGAAGCGAAGCCGTCGGCGCGTACGCACTCGGCAGCCTGCAGCGCCTTCGCCGCAGCATCACCGAGGTCCTCGGCCCCGAGGACCTCGCCGCACTCGACCTGCTGCTCGACACCGACGGCCCCGGGAGCATCCTGCGCCGCGACGACCTCGCCGTGCGGACCGAGCGCACCGTCTGGGCGGCGCGCCGCACGCACTGATCCGCACGGCCGCCGCACGCATCGCGCCACGCCCCGCGCCCACCGCGCCGAGCCCCGCGCGACGCCCCCGCGGGCCGGTCTCCGCCGTGCGACGCCGCCCCGGCGGGGTGTCGCTCGCGGACCGGCCCGAGCCGTCCGTCTAGCCTGCTCCGGTGGCACGAACCCGGCTCTACCGCGACGGCGTCCTGGCCCTGGAGGGGTTCCCCGCCGAAGACCTCTCCGCGTACGCGGGGCAGCCCGACTGCACCGTCTGGCTGGACCTCTGCGATCCCACCGAGGCGGACTTCGACCTGATCACCGAGCAGTTCGGGCTGCACGAGCTGGCCGTCGAGGACGCCCGGCACGCGCATCAGCGCGCCAAGCTCGACCGCTACCGCACGCACCTCTTCCTCAGTGCCTACGCCGTCTACACCGACACCCCCGAAGGCCCCCTGCTGACCCGGGAGATCTCCGCCTTCATCACCCCCAACGCCCTGATCACCGTCCGTGCGAGCGGCCACTTCGACATGGACCGCGTCGTCGCCTACTGGGACGATTCCGCCGACCTCGCCAAGGAGGGCGTCGGCTTCCTGCTCCACGGACTGCTCGACTACCTGGTGGACGATCACTTCAAAGCCGTCCAGCAGCTCGACGAACAGATCGAGGCCCTGGAGCAACTCCTCTTCGAGGACGGCCGCGACGAGGTCCGGACCGTCCAGCGCCGCTCGTACGCCCTGCGCAAGGACCTGGTGCTCCTGAGGCGGGTGGTGCTGCCCATGCGCGAGGTCGTCAACACGCTGCTGCGCCGCGACCTGCACACCGTCAGCCCCGCGATGCTGCCGTACTACCAGGACGTCTACGACCACGTCCTGCGCGCCACCGAGTGGACCGAGTCCCTGCGCGACCTGGTGAACTCGGTCATGGACACCAATCTCACCGTCCAGGGCAACCGGCTGAACCTGATCATGAAGAAGGTCACCAGCTGGGCCTCCATCGTCGCCGTCCCGACCGCGATCACCGGCTTCTACGGCCAGAACGTCCCCTTCCCGGGCGACGGCACCCGTACCGGCTTCCTGGTCTCCTCCACGCTGATGCTCACCCTCTCCGTGGCCCTCTACTTCGGCTTCAAGAGGCGCGACTGGATCTGAGCCGCGGATCGGAGCGGGCAGTGGCGCGGCCCGGCGGAGGTCAGTCCTGCGGCCGGCGCAGCAGCGGGGGAGCCGGGTGGGGCAGGGGGCTCGCCCCGACCGGGCTCAGAGCGTCCATGACCAGGGCCACGTAGCGGCGCCAGCCCTCCTCGGCCGGATCCATGGTCCACAGCACGCTGACCAGCATGCTCATGATCCTCTTCAGGTCCTCGGGTACGAGGTCCCCCCGGATCACCCCGGTCTGCTGGCCGCGCGCCACCAGTGGGTCGAGCGCCTCGAAGAACCGGGCGCTGACCTCCGCGGAGAGGACGCCGGCCTTGCGGGCGGCCGTCAGGACGTGGTGCTCGTCGGCGGCCGAGGCCAGCGCGGCTTCGAGGACGACGCTCAGACCGCGGCGGGGGTCCTCGTCGGCCAGTCCGCGGTCGATGGCGGGCAGCACGTCCTGGGTGAACTGCTGGTCGAGCACGGCCCGGAGCAGCGCGGCCTTGTCGGGGAAGCGGCGGAAGAGCGTGGCGATCCCCACTCCGGCGCGTCGCGCGATCTCGTCGAGCGGCGCACAGGGTCCCAGCTCGGCGTACACGTCGCGTGCCGCTCGGACGATCTTCTCGATGTTGCGCACGGCGTCGGCGCGCAGGGGTTTGGGACTGTCGTTCGACACGCTGCCGACCCTACAACCGATAGTCGACGATCGGATCCGGTTGACACGTCGCGCACCGCGAACTGATAGTTGACTACTGATTGTGGTGTGCACCGACCCCGTACCGCCACATAGCCGGGCAGACCCCCCGAACCTCGTGCGCCCCGTGCCGTCGCCGGCCGACAAGACACCCCCAAGGACGCTTCATGCAACAGCCGCCCGCGGCCGCCCCCCGTACCGGCAAGGTGATCGCGACGCTCGCCCTCGCGGGCATCGCCGCAGCCGTCATGCAGACCCTGGTCACGCCGCTGCTGGCCGACCTGCCGAACCTCCTGCACACCTCCCACTCCAACTCCGCCTGGGTGGTCACCGCCACCCTCCTGGTCGCGGGCGTGTGCGTGCCCATCAGCGGACGCCTGGGCGACATGCTCGGCAAGCGCCGCATGCTGCTGGCCTGTTGCATACCGCTGATCATCGGGTCGGTGGTGTGCGCGCTGGCGGGCGGCGTCGTCCAGATGATCATCGGGCGGGGGCTGCAAGGCGTCGGCATGGGCATGATCCCGCTGGGCATCGCCCTGCTCCGCGACATCCTCCCTGCGGAGAAGCTCAGTTCCTCCATCGCCCTCGTCAGCGCCTCGATGGGCATCGGCGGCGGCATCGGCCTCCCGCTGTCCGCCGCCGTCGCTCAGTACACGAGCTGGCGCTTCCTGTTCTGGGGGTCCGCCGCGCTCGCCGGCTGCGTCGCCGTCATGATCGTGGCCTTCATTCCCGAGGTCCCGGCCGCCGCCAAGGGTCAGCGCTTCGACGTGATCGGCGCACTGGGCCTCGCGGCCGGCCTGGTGTCCCTGCTGCTGTTCGTGTCCAAGGGCGCCGACTGGGGCTGGGGCTCCGCCACCACCCTCGGCCTGATCGCCACCGCCGTCGTGGTGCTGGCCGCCTGGGGGTGGTTCGAGTGGCGGACCACCGATCCGTTGGTCGACCTGCGCACCACGGTCCGCCCGCGCGTCCTGCTGACCAACCTCGCCTCGGTGTCCATCGGCTTCGGCATGTACGCGAGCATGCTGGTCATCCCGCAACTGCTTCAGTTCCCCGCAGCCACCGGCTACGGCCTGGGCCAGTCCATGCTGGCGGCGGGCATGTGGATGCTGCCCGGCGGGCTGATGATGATGGCCCTGTCCCCCCTCGGGGGCAAGCTCACCAACCTCCACGGGCCGAAGGTCACCCTCGTCAGCGGCGCGCTCGTCCTGGCGGCGGGCTACGGCGTCGCGCTCCTCTTCTCCTCGACGGCCGTCGGCCTGATGGCCGCCGTCATGGTCATCAACAGCGGTGTCGCCCTCGCCTACGGAGCCATGCCCGCTCTGATCATGAGCGCGGTCCCGCTGACGGAGACGGGCGCCGCCAACGGGTTCAACGCCCTCATGCGCTCCCTGGGCACCTCCGTCGGCGCGGCCGTCGTCGGTGTAGTCCTGGCGCAGATGACCACCACGGCGGGCGGTTTCACCTTCACCTCCGAGGCGGGCTTCCGCACCGGCCTGCTCATGGGCGGCGGCTTCGCCCTGCTCTCCGGGGCCATCGCCGCCCTGATCCCCGCCCTCCGGCCGCAGCAGCCCGAACTGCGCGACCAGGCGGACCCGGCGACCGAACCGGCCCCCACCTCACTGAGCAAGTAGACCCGCGAACCGGCCCGGCCGGGGCGCCGATCCGATCCGGCAGGTCCACGAGCCGGACCTGCCGGCCCGAACGGCGCCCCGCCCGGCCGCAGTTACCGCAGCTCCGGCCCGAGGCCGACGGCGACTAGGAAGGGTGTTCGGGGGTAGACGCGCGGCGAGGCACCGCTGCGGAGCCACCGCTCAGCAGCTTTCCCGACCCGCGAGTGAGGACATCATGCTTTTCGCCGGACTCATCCTTCTGCTCATCGGATTCCTGACCGGAATCTCCGTTCTGTGGACCATCGGCGTGATCCTGCTCGTGGTGGGCGCGGTGCTGTGGATCATGGGGTCGGTCGGACACGCGGTCGGCGGCCGGCGGCACTACTGGTAGCCGCCGTTCCCCTTTCGGGGGCAACTCGGCTGTGTCATAAGCCCGTTGCAGGGCATCCGCGCAGTACGCCCGTCAGGCAGGCGGAGTACTCGAAGGAAGGGAACCGCGATGACGACGACCGGATTGCACGGACACAAGACCCTCCCCGGCGCACAGGCGCTCCGCCGGCAGGCCGTCCGGACCCGCAAGGAGCTCGGCCGCCTCGTGGAGGACGGGAAGCTCGACTCCGCACGGGGCAAGGCCGTGCGGGCGGCGACCACGGTCCGGAGCCACCGGACCGCGTGGGTCACGGCCGTCGGCGTACTGGCCGCGGCCCTGCTGGCCCGGCGGAGCCGTCGGGCGCGGCGGGACAAGGCTGTCTGAGCCGACCGTTCCGGGCCGGACGAGAAGCGAGCGCGCATCCGCACCAGGTCTGCACCCGTGAAGGGAGCGGCCCCCGAACTTCGGGGGCCGCTCCCTTCACGCATGTCACCGCTCGCCGCGCGCTCTCAGCAGGGGCGGACCGGCTGGAGGTTGTGGACGTAGCGGGCCGAGACCCAGCCCTTCGAGCCGTGCAGGCGGTACCACACCGGGTTGCCGTCCACCCAGCCCCCGCGCTTCTGGCACACGAGGAGCACCCGCTCGTGCGGACGCAGCTGCTTCACCACGTCCGAGTACACGGTCGGCTTCTCGCGGACGTTGAGCGGTGCGCGGGACTCCACGACGCCCACGGGGCCGGACGGGCCCCGCCCGTACCCGGCGGCGAGCCCGTCGGCCGCCCAGCCGGCCGTGCTCAGCGGCCCGATCAGTACTCCGGCCGCCAAGGCGTACGTCAGCAATGCCTTCTTCACCATCGGATCCACTCTCCCTGTGTCGCCTGGGCGCGGGGCCGGCAGCCCGTGCGGCCGACCGCCCGACCGACTATCCACCGCTGCGGCTGCGGATCGTCGGCGCCCAGGAGGGAACACGCCCCCGTTGCTCCGAATGGCCCAGAGTCTGGTGCCCCGGCCGTGTTCCGGGCCGACGACGGCCCGGAGAAAGCAGTCGGCGGGTACGCGAACGGGCCCGGACTCGTCGAGTCCGGGCCCGTTCCTGTGACTCCGGGTCAGATGATGCGGCCGCCGAAGCCGCCGACGGAGTAGTAGGTCCCGAGCTCCTCGCGGTACCCGACGTCGTCGAGGTGCTTCTCGCGGTGGAACTCCGGAGCGTTCTTGATCTGCTCCTTCGTGCCGTCGACGTAGATCTTCTGCTCGTTCACATCGACGATGATCACGGTGCTCGCCGGGAGCAGGACCTCCTTGCCGAAGATCCAGATCCCGGTGTCCACGACCAGGTAGGCGTCACCGGCCTCGTCGGAGTGCTTGTCGACCTTGCCGATGCTGCCGTCGGTCGCCTCGACCGTGTACCCG